>JAEZBF010000185.1 GCA_023427545.1 Pseudomonadota bacterium | reverse complement strand
CCGACCTATCTGGTCGCGCTGTTCGGCAAATATGCCTGCTACGCGCTGCTTGCGCTTTCGATCGACCTGATCTGGGGCTATGCGGGCATCCTGTCGCTCGGCCATGGCGCGTTCTTCGCGCTCGGCGGCTACGCGATGGGGATGTATCTGATGCGCCAGATCGGCACGCGGGGCGTCTACGCCCATCCGATCCTGCCGGATTTCATGGTCTTCTTGAACTGGCCGGAGCTTCCGGTCTTCTGGTACGGCTTCCAGCACTTCCCCTATGCGGCGCTGATGATCGTGCTGGTGCCGGGCACGCTCGCCTTCGTGTTCGGGTGGTTCGCGTTCCGCAGCCGCGTGACCGGCGTCTATCTGTCGATCATCACGCAGGCGATGACTATGCGCTGCTGCTCGCCTTCTTCCGCAACGATTTCGGCTTCGGCGGCAACAACGGCCTGACCGACTTCAAGGACATCCTCGGCTTCAACGTTCAGGCCGAAGGGACGCGCGCCGCCTTGTTTGCGTTGAGCTGCCTGGCGTTGATCGCCGGATTCCTGATCTGCCGCGCCATCGTCTCGTCGAAGCTCGGCAAGGTGCTGATCGCGGTGCGCGATGCGGAATCGCGCACGCGATTCCTCGGCTACCGGGTCGAATCCTACAAGCTGTTCGTGTTCACGGTGTCGGCCTGCATGGCCGGCGTCGCCGGCGCGCTCTACGTCCCGCAGGTCGGCATCATCAACCCCGGCGAGTTCGAACCCGCCAACTCGATCGAGGCCGTGATCTGGGTGGCGGTCGGCGGCCGCGGCACGATCGTCGGTCCGATCGTCGGCGCCCTGCTGGTGAATGCCGGCAAGTCGTTCTTCACCGGAGCCCTGCCCGAGTACTGGCTTTTCGCCCTCGGCGCGCTTTTCATCCTCGTCACGCTGTTCATGCCCAAGGGGCTCGTTGGCCTCATCGGCCAGTTGCTCGGCCGTCAGCCCAATCGCAAGCGCGACAAGGCGGGAAGCGCCGCTGCCGAAACGTTCGCCAAGCCAGCGCCGGAGCCTGCAGAATGAGCGCCCTCGCCGCCGTTCCGCTCCCGCCGCTACCGGCCGACAAGGCGAGCACCATGCTCTACCTCGATGGCGTCTCGGTTTCGTTCGACGGCTTCAGGGCTCTCAACAAGCTGTCGATCATCGTCCATCCCGCTGAGATGCTGGCGATCATCGGTCCCAACGGGGCCGGCAAGACCACGATGATGGACATCATCACCGGCAAGACTCGCCCCGACGATGGCGAGGTTCTGTTCGACGGCACCATCGACCTCACCCGCCTCGACGAGGCCTCGATCGCCAACCTCGGCATCGGTCGCAAGTTTCAGAAGCCGACGGTGTTCGAGAGTCACACCGTCTGGGACAATCTCGAGCTCGCCCTGCGCAAACGCCGCAGCGTCTTCGCCAACCTCTTCTACACGCCGAGCCGCGAGGACACGGCCCGGATCGAAGCGATCCTCGAGACGGTGCGCCTGATCCAGCGACGCGATGATCTGGCCGCCGACCTCAGCCATGGCCAGAAGCAATGGCTGGAGATCGGCATGCTCCTCGCACAGGACCCCAAGCTGCTCCTCGTCGACGAGCCCGTGGCCGGCATGACCGACAGCGAGACCGCCGAGACCGCCAAGCTCCTGCGCCAGATTGCGACCACGCGATCCGTGGTCGTCGTCGAGCACGACATGAGCTTCGTTCGCGACCTCGACGTCCGCGTCACCTGCCTTGCGGAAGGCTCGGTGCTGGCCGAGGGGACCCTGGACCAGGTGAGCGCCAACCCCGTGGTGATCGAAAGGTACCTCGGCAGATGAGCTCCACCCTCTCGATCCGAACGGTCGATCTGCACTATGGCGCCGCACAGGCGCTCCGCTCGGTGACCATCGAGGCAAGGCCCGGCCGCATCACGGCCGTGCTGGGCCGCACCGGCGTCGGCAAGTCTTCGACCCTGCGGGCGATAACCGGCATCAACAACGTCAGCTCCGGCGAGATCGCCTTCGACAACGAAATCCTGCGCAAGGCGCCGCCCTACAAGCGCGCCCGGATGGGCATCGGCTATGTCCCGCAGGGCCGCGAAATTTTCCCGCTGCTCAGCGTGAGAGAGAACCTCGCGACCGGCTGTGCCGGCCTCAAGCCGCGCGACCGGAAAATTCCGGAGACCATCTTCACCCTGTTCCCCGTGCTGAAGTCCATGCTCGGCCGGCGCGGCGGCGACCTCTCGGGTGGCCAGCAACAGCAACTGGCGATTGGCCGGGCGCTGGTCACCCGACCCAAGGTCCTGGTGCTCGACGAACCCACCGAAGGCATCCAGCCATCGATCATCAAGGACATCGGCCGCGCGCTGCAGTTCCTGCGCAACGACATGGGCATGACCATCCTGCTGGTCGAGCAGTATCTGGACTTCTGCCGGGAAATCGCCGACGACATCTACATCATGGATCGCGGCGAGATCATGCACTCCGGCCCGGCCTCAGACCTCGACCTGCCCGAGGTTCGCCGGCACCTGATGGTATGACGTTGGCTGATGGTGCCACGCCCTCCTGGTTCGACGAGCTCACCATGAGGGCTACTTCCTTGGTGGTGGTGAGGACCTCATGGTGAGCTTGTCGAACCACGAGGTCCGGGCATCCCTGCACCTCCAGCGTGCCCGCGGCACCGGCCGGATCACCGTCAAGCTGCGCGACGGCCAGGCTGCCATCGATACCCTTTACCAGGAGGGCTGCGCCAAGATCCGCCTGCCCCACACGCACGACGACAGCCTCCAGGCCGTCATGATCAACACCGCCGGCGGCCTCTGCGGCGGTGACGACCTGCGCTGGCAGGCCGACGCCGCGGCCGGCACGCGCGTTGTGCTCACCACTCCTGCCTGCGAGCGCGTCTACCGCAGCACCGGCAGCGCCGCCCGTGTGGCGAACCGCCTCGCCGTTGGCCGCCGCGCAAGGCTCCACTGGCTGCCGCAGGAGACGATCCTCTTCGAAAACTCCCGCCTCGACCGCACCCTTGAGGTAGACCTTGCCGAGGATGCCACGCTGGTTGCGCTTGAGACCGTGCTGCTCGGCCGCGAGGCCATGGGCGAGACCGCCCGCCGCGCGACGCTCGCGGACAACTGGCGCATTCGCCGAAACGGACGCCTCCTCCACGCCGAAGCGACGCGCCTCACCGGCAGCGCCCTCGAACGGGACGGCGCCGCCCTGCTTGGTGGGGCCAATGCGTTCGCCACCCTGCTCTACGTCGGTTTCGACGCCGAGCGGCTGCTCGAGCCGGTGCGAGCCCTGCTCAACGGCCGCAGCGCCGCCAGCGTCATCGGGGAGCGTCTCGTCATCCGCGCCCTCGCCGGCTCCG
>JAEZBF010000178.1 GCA_023427545.1 Pseudomonadota bacterium | reverse complement strand
ATGCTCAGCAAGCGGATCAAGGTGTGGACGGCGGCCTTGCCGAACCTCATCGCCGACTATGTCGTCGATCCCGAGTATATCAACGAGGTGGGGCGGGTCGGCAGCCTGACGCGCTGGATCGAGCGCCTGTCGAGCGATTCATTGCAGCGGCGGGCAATGCTCGAGGGATTCGATACCGTTCGCCAAAGACTCGAGACGGAAAAACCGTCGGGCGAACTCGGCGCGGCAATCGTTCTCGATGTGTTGAAACAGCGCCGTTCCTGAGCCCCATCCTGGTTCTCTGCATTTAGGTAGCGCGGTGCTGGACGCCGTTCCAAAGCCTAACCGAAGCCGGCTTCTATCCGAACATAAAAAAACCCGGGTCGCGATGCGCCCGGGTTTTTGTTTTGGCTGTTGGCGCCGATCAGCGCTTGGAGCCCGGAACGTAGTCGCGCTGCGCTGCGCCGGTGTAGAGCTGGCGCGGACGGCCGATGCGCTGCTGCGGGTCTTCGATCATCTCGTTCCACTGGGCGATCCAGCCGACGGTGCGGGCGAGCGCGAAGAGAACGGTGAACATGGTGGAGGGGAAGCCGAGCGCCTTCAGGGTGATGCCCGAGTAGAAGTCGACGTTCGGGTAGAGCTTCTTTTCCTTGAAGTAAGGATCGTTGAGCGCGATCTTCTCGAGCTCGAGCGCGACCTGCATCAGCGGGTCATCGCCATGGCCGGTGGCTTCCAGGACCTCGTACATGGTCTTCTGCATGATGCGGGCACGCGGGTCGTAGTTCTTGTAGACGCGGTGACCGAAGCCCATCAGCCGGATGCCGCTCGATTTGTCCTTCACCTTGGCGATGAATTCGGGGATCCGATCGACCGTACCGATCTCCTTGAGCATGTTGAGCGCCGCCTCGTTGGCACCCCCGTGAGCCGGCCCCCACAGGCACGCCACACCGGCCGCAATGCACGCGAACGGATTGGCGTCCGAGGAGCCGGCAAGCCGCACGGTGGAAGTCGACGCGTTCTGCTCGTGGTCGGCGTGAAGCGTGAAGATCAGGTCCATCGCCCGGGCAATGACCGGGTTGACCACGTACGGCTCAGCGGGAACCGCAAAGCACATGTGCAGGAAGTTGCTCGCGTAGTCGAGGTCGTTGCGCGGATAAACGAACGGCTGCCCGACCGCATACTTGTACGCCATGGCGACGATCGTCGGCACCTTGGCGATCATGCGGATCGAGGCGATCTCGCGCTGGTTCTGGTCCGTGATGTCGGTCGAGTCGTGGTAGAACGCCGCCATTGCCCCCACTACGCCGCAGACGATCGCCATCGGGTGCGCATCGCGCCGGAAGCCGCGGTAGAAGTAGTGCATCTGCTCGTGGAGCATGGTGTGCCGCGTCACCCGCTCCTCGAAGTCGGCAAGCTGGGCAGTATTGGGCAGCTCTCCGTAGAGCAGCAGGTAGCAGACCTCGAGATACTTGCTCTTTTCGGCGAGTTGCTCGATCGGATAGCCGCGATAGGCGAGCTCGCCCTTGTCGCCGTCGATATAGGTGATGGCGCTGTCGGTCGCCGCCGTCGAAGTGTAGCCCGGATCGTAGGTGAACATCCCCGTCTTGGCGTAGAGCGAGCGGATGTCGATCACCTGCGGCCCCATGCTGCCTTCGAGGATAGGGAATTCGTGGCTCTGGTCGCCGATAACGAGCTTGGCCGTTTTCTCAGTCATGCGGGCTCCTTTTCAGCCGCTCTGCCGTGGAGAAATGGGAGCGGGAAACTGGCAACGCGGGGGGGCGCGCCATGCTGGCGTAGCCCATTTGCCCCGTCCTTTGCAACAAAGGCCCCGGCCGGTCGGCCGCAATGAAGGGCTAGGCGAATGCCGCCTGATCTGACAGACGGGCGAGGGTTTCTTCCTTGCCGATCAAGACCATGACCTCGAAGATTCCCGGCGAGATCGTGCGCCCCGTGAGCGCCGCGCGCAGCGGCTGAGCGACCTTGCCGAGCTTGACGCCCCGCGCTTCGGCAAGGTTGCGCATCGCGGCATCGATGGACGCCACGCTCCAGTCCGCCAGCGTACCGAGGATCTTGGCGGCGTCGCCGAGAAGCCCACGCGCCTCTGCCGTCAGCAACTGGCGCGCCGACTCCTCGATGGTCAGCGGCCGGGTTGCGTAAATGAACTGGGCGAGGTCGATCAGCTCGAGCACCGTCTTGGCGCGCGGCTGAAGCTCGGGCAGGGCGGCGAGCACCGTCTCCTTGTTCGCGGTCAGGCCGGCGTGGTCGGTGGCACGGCCGGTCTCGGCCGCAGTCGCCACCATGATCTCGTATAGCGCATTCGGCATCGACGAGCGGATATAATGCCCGTTGATGTTCTCGAGCTTGACGTAGTCGAACCGCGCCGCCCCCTTGTTGAGGCCATCGAGGCTGAACCACTCGACCAGCTGCTCGCGCGAGAACAGTTCGTCGTCCCCGTGCGACCACCCGAGCCGCGCGAGGTAGTTGATCATCGCTTCGGGCAGGTAGCCCATCTCGCGATAGGCCCCGACGCCAAGCGCGCCGTGGCGCTTGCTGAACTTTGCGCCATCCGGTCCGTGGATGAGCGGCACGTGCGCCATCTCGGGCACGTCCCAGCCCATGCCGTTGTAGATGACGATCTGGCGCGCGGCGTTCGTCAGGTGGTCGTCGCCGCGGATGATGTGCGTCACCTCCATGTCATGGTCGTCCACCACGACCGCCAGCATGTAGGTCGGCGTGCCATCCGAGCGCAGGATGATGAAGTCGTCGAGGTTCTCGGCCTTGAACACGACCTCGCCCTGGACGTGGTCGAGTACGCGGATTTCGCCCCATTGCGGCGCCTTTACCCGGATCACCGGGGCCACGCCGGGCGGCGCTTCGGCGGGATCGCGGTCGCGCCAGCGGCCGTCATAGCGTGGCGGCTTGCCGACGGCGCGAGCCTCCTCGCGCATCTGCGCCAGCTCCTCCTGCGAGCAGTAGCAGTAATAGGCTTGGCCGCGTGCGAGCAGCTCGTGCGCGACCTCGGCGTGGCGCTTGGCACGCGAGAACTGCATCACCGGCTCGCCGTCCCAGCTGAGCCCCAGCCAGGTCAATCCGTCGAGGATCGCGCGGACGGCGTCATCGGTCGAGCGCTCGCGATCGGTGTCTTCGATGCGGAGCAGGAACCTGCCCTGCTGCTTGCGCGCGAAGGCCCAGCAGAACAAGGCCGTGCGCGCGCCTCCGATGTGGAGGTAGCCGGTTGGCGAAGGAGCGAAGCGGGTGACGACTGGCTTGGGCATGGCACCGGCAGTTGGCGATTGGCGGGCCGTGTGTAAGCATGCGGGCGGTAGAGCGCAAGGGCAGGGCGGGGGCATGTCCAGCACCGACGACAGCCTGAGCCAGGGACAAAGCGCGCTGCGCGTAGAAGCTCGCGTGCCCATGTTGCGGCAGCGCCCGCCGGCGGTTCGCCAGAAAGCCATCCCCACAGTGTCGGCGGCCGGCCTCCGCGCCAGCGTAACGCGTGCTCTCGACGAACGCCGCCTCTTCGTGTTGGTGCCGGTCTTCATCATTGCCGGCCTCGTGGCTTCGCTTGCCGGCTCGTTTGAGCCTCATCCGATTGCGCTCGCGGGCGTCGGCGCAGTGATCGCGGTGGCGCTGCTCCTGAGCATCAGAGCCTTTGCTCTGTTCCGCATGCTCGTTCTGTTCGCAGCATTCTGGACGGGCTTCGGCCTGCTCACCGTCCACGGCGCGATCTCTGGCACGCAGATGCTGCGCTACGCCGCCTTCGGCAGCTACGAAATGCGCGTCGACGAGGTTCTCTCGAGTGACGCGGAGGGGCAACGCATAGTGGTTTCCCAAATCCAGGCGCTAGAGGGCGCAAGGGTACTGCCGATCCGCCGCGCGCGCGTCGCGCTCGGTGCCGGGGCCGCGGTGGCATCGGGCGACGTAATCCGCCTGAAGGTGCGGTTCTATCCGGTGCCGGGCCCGGTCCTGCCAAACGGCTACGATGGTCAGTTTACCAGCTACTTCGACGGCGTCGGAGCCTACGGGACAGCCACTTCGCCGGCTGAGTTGATCCGCGCCGGAGATGCTTCCGCACCGGCCCGTGTTATCGCCACCATCCGGAACACCATCGCGGCCCGCATAGATGCCGCGCTCTCCTCGCCCAGCGCAGGGATCGCGCGCGCGATCATCACCGGCGACCAAAGTGCGGTTACGGACGATGCCCGCGACGTGATGGCTACCGCCGGCATCGCACACGTGCTCTCGGTCTCGGGGCTCCACCTCACGCTCGTTGCCGGCGGCGTCTTTGCAGCTGTACGGCTGTTGCTGTCTCTGTCCGATGCCGTTGCGCGCCGGCTTCCGGCGAAACGGGTTGCCGCACTTGGTGGGGTAGTGGCCGCGGTGCTCTACTTTGCCATATCGGGCGGCAACGTCGCAGCGGTCCGTGCGACCGTGATGATCCTGCTGGTTCTGGGAGCGGTGATCTTCGGCCGCCGGGCCCTGACCATGCGCAACGTCGCAATTGCGGCGCTGGTCGTCCTATTCACCGATCCGGCGAGTGTCTTCATGCCGAGCTTCCAGCTCTCCTTCGCCGCCGTCGTGGCGCTGATCGGGGCATGGGAGTTGAATCACCGGCGTGAGCGCCCGCGTCAACGGGGCCCGCTTGGCCACGCCGCGGCATATCTTGTGGGCGCTGCGGCGACCAGCATCGTGGCCGGCGCGGCGACGCTGCTGTTTTCCGCATACCACTTTCAGCAGACGTCGCCGCTCGGCGTAATCGGCAACCTGCTGACGCTGCCGCTCGTCGGTTTCGTCATGATGCCGGCCGCGCTGCTCGCGGTGCTGGCGATGCCGTTCGGGATCGAGAGCCCGCTGCTCACAGTGATGGGTTGGTCTGTCGATCGAATGCTCGACCTCGCCCGCCTGGTGGCCATGTGGAGCGGCGGGATCGACGCGAGCCCGCTGCTGACTCCGGTCGCGCTGGTCATCGGCATGGTGGCGCTGGGCTGGTTCGCCTTCTTCACCGATCGTTGGCGGCTGCTTGCCCCAATTCTAGGCATACCTGCGGTTTTGCTGTTCGGCCTCGACAGACCACCGGACGTGCTGGTGGCCGATTCGACACAGGCGCTGGCAGTACGAACTGACGACGGCCTTAGATTAGTCGCGGGCCGCCCCGGCAGCTTTGCCGTCGAGGTTTGGCAGGAGACCTACGGCGACGACATCGGGAAGGCGCCGTCGGAAGTTCTGCACTGCGACAGCATAGCGTGCCTCGTCACCGGATCTGGTGGCTTCCGGCTCGCGCTCGAAACCGACCCGGCCGGCTTCTTCGAAGATTGCGCCACTGCAGATCTCGTCGTCACCCGTCTGCGCGCCCCTGCGAGCTGCGCAGCTGGAACAGTGATTGATGCCGACGATCTCGCGAGGCAGGGCGTGCACTGGCTGCGCTGGGACGCCTCTGCGCACCGCTTCGAGGTGCGGCCGGCAATCGCCGATCTTGGCCGTCCGTGGCGGCTCGGGTGGCCAGACCGCTAGAGCTTGAGGCGAGTCTCCGCCTGGCCCGGAACGTCGACGCGGATTGAGAATATGCTGCCGGCGTGCGGCTCGCGCTCGAGCTCCTCCGGCTTCAGCCCTTCCCGGGCGGTAGTAATGTATAGCGTCTTGAGATCGTCGCCGCCGAAAGCGGGGCAGGTGACCTTCGAGACCGGCAGTTCGACGATGCGGTCGATCGTGCCGTCCGGCGCGTAACGCACCACCTTTGAGCCATTGAACTGTGCGTTCCAGATATACCCGGCGGAGTCCACGACCGAACCATCTGGCACGCCGACCTCGATGCGCGCGAAGTCGGTCCACTCGCTGAGCGGGAGCCCGTTTGAAGGATCGATCCGGCACTTCCGGATGGTCTTGGTGTCGGAATCTGCGAAGTAGGCGGTACGCCCATCCGGCGCAAAGCACGCCGAGTTCGGGATGGTGATATTGTCGAACAGCATTTCGAGCTTGCCTGAGCGGAACTGGTACACCGCCCCCAGGCCCTTCTCCTTGCTGCCCTGCAGGCTCATGGTGCCGATCCAGAACCCGCCGGCGTGGTTGACCCGTCCATCGTTCGGCCGGTTGCCCGGCTTGTCGGCTTCGAGCGGCGCGAGCACCGTGGTGGCCTTCGTCTTGAGATCGAACCGCAGCATGGCGCCGGAGGCGGCGACAGCGAGGGTATCACGGTCGATCACACCAGCAGCGCTGACATATCCATCGAAGCTGTATTCATCGGTGATCCGCCCATGAGCATCGGCGGCGAAGAGCTTCTTGCTGAGGATGTCGAACCAGAACAGCCGCCTCAGATCAGGATGCCAGAACGGTCCTTCGCCGAGCGTGTTACGGCAATCGATGAAGAGCTCAGCCTTGTTCTGCACGGAGGGCTTCCTTGTCGTAGGCGGTGACTGCGGCAGCGGCGCGCGCCGCCACCTCGGCGGGACTGGTGCCCGGAGAATAGAGATATGTGCCGAGGCCAAAGCCGGCGCAGCCGGCGGCGAAGTATTCGGCAAAGTTGTTCGGATTCGCCCCACCTACCGCATAGAGCGGGATGGCCGGGGGAAGCACGGCCTTCATCGCCTTTGTGCCTTTGGGCCCGAGCACCTCGGCCGGGAAGAACTTGAGGCCCGTTGCGCCGGCGCGGATGGCGCGGAAGGCTTCTGTCGGGGTGAAGACGCCGGGATACGATTTGAGCGTGAGCCCCACCGTCTCCTCTATGATGTTGGTATTGGCGTCGGGGGAGACGATGAACGTACCACCCGAATTGGCAACCGCATGCACCTGCTTCTTGGTCAGTACGGTGCCGGCGCCGATCATCGCCTCGTCGCCAAACGCCTCGGCCGCGATGCTGATCGAGGACAGCGGCTCGGGCGAATTGAGCGGCACTTCGATCATTGTAATGCCGGCCTCGACGAGTGCGCGGCAGACCGCCTCCGTCTCATCGGGCGTAATGCCGCGCAGGATTGCGATCAGATGACGGTGTTGGCTCATGCTTGTCCCTGCCGCCGTGCCGCAGAGAGCCCGGCGAGCGTCGCTGTTGTGGCTTCGATTGTTTCGGAGGTGGCGCCCAGCCGCTTCAGCGCCGCGGCATAGATCCGGCAAAGGCGAGTGGAGCCGATCAGTGGCACCGCCGCCGGGCCGATCCAATCCCGGTGACCGGCGACTTCGGCGCCGACCAGAAGGCCGGATAGGTATCCTGAGCACCAGTCTGCGCCCTTGCCGGCGAGCAGCGATGCCGATCGTGCCCGGAAGAGAAGGCTGCTGAGCCGCTCAGGTGCAGTGATGCCGGCCTCCATGCCCGCCGCGATGCCGTCCTCGGTCGCAGGTCCATTCTGCTCGCCTCCGAGCGACAGTCGGAGCACTGAGTGGGCGCCCAGCACCTCAAAGAGCTCGCCGGTCATCGCCGTCTCGAAGCGGGTCAACCGGCCGTCCTCGAGCGTGACCCACTTGCTGTGGGTCCCGGGCATGATCACTGTTCCCGAGTACCCCCGTCGCAGGACGGTGAGCCCGAGCAGCTGGGTTTCCTCGCCCCGCATCACGTCCTCGGCGCCGGGTTTTCGCTGGCAAACGCCGGGGAGAATTCTGACATCGAAGGAGAGATCGCCCGTATCGGGCCGCACGGCGGCTGGCATCAGCGCGTTCAGCGCCGTCGGCGCATCGAGATAACCAGCCTCGCGCCAGCCGGTCTTTGCACCTGCCATGCCGCAGACCAGGACTTCTGCCGATCGTTTGCCGGCCAGTTCGCCTTCGAGCAGGCGCGAAAGGATCGCCGGGTAGTCCGCTTGCGTAAGGCGGCTCATGCCCTCCGGGGCGGAACGCTCGAACAGGGGCCGGCCGTCTGCGGCCATTCCCCATGCCCGCACGTTGCTCGTGCCCCAGTCCACCGCAATCCAGTCCGGCTCAGGCAAGGGGTCCTCCCGGCGCGCACCTAACAGCATCGGCACGCCCGCCGCAATGCCGTCCGGGAACGCTGCAAACCGCGGCGTCGTGCCCGTCGCGGACCTGCCGTTTCGTAGTTCCCAACCGCGGTTGCGATGCTCTACAAGCACGGGGCATCAGGCATTTTGGCGCCCCTTCGGGCGCGGGCGGAGGAAGAAAAGATGACGTCGGGCAACGGACATGAAGGCGGCAACGGATCGGAAGGCAGGCGGTTGCGCTCGCGGGCCTGGTTCGACAATCCGGACAACATCGACATGACCGCGCTCTACCTCGAGCGCTACCTCAACTACGGCATCACGCTGGACGAACTGATGTCGGGCAAGCCCATCATCGGCATTGCCCAGACCGGCTCGGACATCTCGCCCTGCAACCGGCACCACATCGTGCTCGCCCAGCGCGTACGCGACGGCATCCGGGAAGCGGGCGGCGTCCCCATCGAATTCCCCGTGCACCCGATCCAGGAGACGGGCAAGCGCCCGACCGCCGGGCTCGACCGCAACCTCGCCTATCTCAGCCTCGTCGAGGTGCTCTACGGCTATCCTCTCGACGGCGTCGTCCTCACCATCGGCTGCGACAAGACCACCCCGGCACTGCTGATGGGCGCCGCGACGGTCAACATCCCGGCCATCGCGCTCTCCGTCGGCCCAATGCTCAACGGTTGGCACAAGGGTGAGCGCACCGGTTCGGGCACGATCGTCTGGAAGGCGCGTGAGATGCTAGCCACCGGAGAAATCGACTATAAAGGCTTCATAAAACTTGTCGCCACCTCCGCCCCCTCCACCGGCTACTGCAACACGATGGGCACGGCCACCACGATGAACTCGCTCGCCGAGGCGTTGGGCATGCAGCTCCCCGGCTCTGCGGCGATCCCGGCGCCCTACCGCGACCGCCAAGAGGTTGCCTATCTCACTGGTAAGCGCATCGTCGATATGGTGCACGAGGACCTCAAGCCCTCGGACATCCTGACCAAGGACAATTTCATCAACGCCATCGTCGTGAACTCGGCGATCGGCGGCTCGACCAACGCCCCGATCCACATCAACGCCATTGCGCGGCATATCGGGGTGGAGCTCTCGATCGACGACTGGCAGACGCACGGCCACAAGGTGCCGCTGCTGGTCAACCTGCAGCCGGCCGGCGAATACCTTGGCGAGGACTACTATCACGCCGGCGGGGTTCCCGCCGTGGTCAACGAGTTGATGGGGCAGGGGCTGATTCGCGAGAACGCCCCTACCGTCAATGGGAAGTCGATCGGCGAGAACTGCCGGGGCGCCAGGATCGAGGACGAGCGTGTCATCCGCCGCTTCGACAACCCGCTCAAGACTGACGCGGGGTTCATCGTGCTGCGCGGCAACCTCTTCGACAACGCCATTATGAAGACCAGCGTGATCTCTCAAGAGTTCCGCGATCGCTACCTCTCCGATCCTGCACACCCCGGCATGTTCGAAGGCAAGGCCGTGGTGTTCGACGGTCCTGAGGACTACCACCATCGGATCGATGATCCCGCGCTCGAGATCGATGAGAACACTCTGCTGTTCATGCGCGGTGCCGGTCCGGTCGGTTACCCCGGCGCGGCGGAAGTTGTGAACATGCGCCCACCGGCCTACCTCATCAAGAAAGGGGTGCATTCCCTTGCGTGCATCGGTGATGGTCGGCAGTCGGGCACGTCGGGGTCGCCCTCTATCCTGAACGCAACGCCAGAAGCGGCGGCAGGGGGGAACCTGGCGATCCTGCGGACCGGAGATCGGGTGCGGATCGATCTCAACACGGGGGCGGCAAACATCCTCATTTCGGACGCGGAGATTGCAGAGCGGCGCGCTGCGCTTAGCGCGGATGGCGGTTACCACTTTCCCAAGCATCAAACGCCGTGGCAGGAGATCCAGCGCGGAATTGTAGACCAACTCGGCAACGGCGCCGTCCTCAAGCCGGCGGTGAACTACCAGCGCCTGGCCCAGACCATGGGACTCCCGCGCGACAACCACTAGAACCGACCTCGCCTATCGCCGGTTCGAATTCC
Source organism: Pseudomonadota bacterium (assembly GCA_023427545.1). GTDB lineage: Bacteria > Pseudomonadota > Alphaproteobacteria > Rhizobiales > Devosiaceae > JAEZBF01. The sequence goes on along the minus strand of JAEZBF010000178.1, from coordinate 1,297 downwards.
AATCTTTTCAGGGGGTTGCCGCGGACAGCGGCAACCCTCTTTCGTTGTGGGACACCATTCGCAGGCAGGGGTGATCCGTAATTTCACGGACGGAAAGCCGAGACGTTTGATCGTTAGGCTCTGACGAAACTGCGAGATCCCCATGAGCTAGCCACCGGGTGCCGCTAGCTTTTCCGCGCTAACCATAATGCCGAATCGGTAATGCGAGCGATCGGTAAGGTGTGGTGACACACACAACAGGGTATGCGTATAGTTATCTAAGCGTTAATCCACATCAGTTTCTTAGGTCGTGTTCGTGACCGAGATCTTACCTGCCGGCACGTCCCGACTTGGAGCCCTTTCGGGATCATCGCTTCCGACGAGATCAGGTAGGTGTAGACCTGAGCCGGTGTTGATGAGCGGCTTGCCGCTGTGGTGGTACGACGGCTGTCCGGCAGAGATAAGGACACGGAAGTCAGTTGAGACAGCCACGAAACGTTGTTTCGACGTGGCCACTGCTTTGCTATTGGCGATGTTATTTTCGCCATCCGTTCTGGTCATCGCGATCCTTGTGCGACTAACAAGCCCAGGGCCGATTCTGTTCTCTCAGTGGCGCATCGGCAAGGATGGAACATTCTTCCGGGTACATAAATTCAGGACCTTTCACAGCGCAGCGTGTGATGAGACAGGTCGCTCTCAAACCGTGAGCGACGATGAACGGGTCACCTCGTTCGGCCGCTTCCTCCGAGTGACAAGCCTTGATGAGATTCCGCAGCTCCTGAACGTCCTGCGCGGCGAGATGTCGATCGTCGGGCCGCGCCCGCATGTTCCAGGGATGCTCGCCGGCGGCATGCTCTACGACGAGCTGGTCCCATACTATCACCTTAGGCACGCCGTGCGTCCGGGAATAACCGGCTGGGCTCAAGCCAACGGGCTGCGGGGCCCGAGCGCGGATCCACATTCCGCACGCGAGCGGGTGAACCATGACATTGCGTACATTCAAAACGTCTCGCTCAGGCTGGATATCAAGATCATTTGGATGACCCTCTTTCGGCAGGTCCTGCCCGGTAGAGGGCTTTAGCTGGGCGATAGTGATGCAGCGTATGGGGGGAGCGATCCTCCCGCATGGGGGGAAGCATGGACGAAGCCGGCATAGACCTGCAAGGCGCACTTGGCGTCATGCTGCGACAGTGGCGCATCGTTGCTGCTGCCCTCATCGTTGGGCTTGGAATTGCGGGACTGGCACTCCTCGCTGTCAGGCCGCTCTATTCGGCGACGACACTCGTGATGGTCGATCCCAGTCACAAGGACCTCATCG
>JAEZBF010000173.1 GCA_023427545.1 Pseudomonadota bacterium | reverse complement strand
GGTGACCCCGCGGTCCTCGATGTCCCTGATGGCGACTAAAGCGTCGTAGACGCGCCGCTCCATACGGTTGTCCCACAGGTACTGGTGGTTGTAGATCTCCACCTTCCCGGTGCCGTTGAGCTCCTTCATCTTGTGGTCGCGGCGCTGCGGCGCGTACCAGGTCGAGGGATCGTTTGGGTCCTTCTCGTCAAACTGCCAGAGCAGGTCCACGAGTCGCCGCACATTGTCCGCGGGAACTGCATTGCGAACAATCACGTAGACCTTCTCCACCCAGTGCTTCCAGTCGTCCTTCGACAACACTCTGAGCGGCAAGGTCTTCTGGATGTCCTTGAGCTGGGTGGAAATCCGCTCCGTACGCGGATGCGCGTCCCGTACCGGCTGCGCCATCGTCTGTGCCATGCTCATATGCGTATCCTCCCATCTGGTCCTCCCCTCCGGGGACTTGCGATTGGAAGAACCTAGCGTCGAGTAGACCTGCGATGTTGCCTCGGCGCGGCCAAGACTGATACTTTTCTGGCCTGCTTAGCGAGCGGGCTTGCATGATGAAGCCGTTATTCGAGAAGGTGGCGCCGCGGAGCGATGCGTCCTGGGCCATGCTCAACCGGCGTCTAGATGACGCGATCCCGTTCCAGTGGCACCACCACCCCGAGTACGAACTGACGCTGACGCTCAACTCGCGCGGGCAGCGCTTCATCGGCGACCACATTGGCGCCTATGACGACGGCGATCTGGTGCTGATCGGTCCGAACCTGCCGCATACCTGGGCCTCGGCCGAGAAGATCGATGCCAACAAGCCGCACGTCGCGCTGGTCCTGTGGTTCCTGCCCGCCTGGGCGGCGCCGCTGGGGCAGGTCTTCACCGAGTTGCGCGGGGTGGCCGACATGCTGGCGCGGTCCAATGCCGGCTTGCAGTTCTCGGACGGGACGGCCGCCCGCGCCCGTCCGCTGATCGAGGAGCTGTTCACGTTTCCCCCTGACCAGCGCCTGCTCAAGCTGATCGAAGTCCTGGCGCTGCTCAGCCGCGACGACGCCGCCACCACCCTTGCCGCGACTGCCGTGCCGGTCACGAGCGACCGGACGCGGATCGACCGGGTGCTCGACGTGCTGCACGCCCGCTACGCCGAGGGCATCAGCCTCCCTGAATTGGCGAACACCGCCGCGCTGTCGCTGTCGGGCCTCCACCGGCTGTTCCGGCGGCACACCCACATGAGCGTGACGGCCTACCTCGCGCGGTTGCGCATCGGGGAGGCCTGCGCCATGCTCTCGGCCGGCGACAAACCGGTCGCCCACATCGCCGGCGCGGTGGGTTACAACTCCCTCGCCAACTTCAATCGCCAGTTCAAGGCCCTCAAAGGCTTGACCCCACGCGACTATCGCCGCCGCTTCAGCGTTGCGGCCTAGCAGTATTTCAAGAGGAGACGACGATGCAGATCAAGTACACCGCCCACGCGACGGCGAGCAAAGGCGGCCGCGGCCGGGGCCATGCCGAAACCGATGACGGCAAGGTCTCCGTGAACCTGTCGACGCCCAAGGAGATGGGGGGCGATGACGGCCCCGGCACCAACCCCGAACAGCTCTTTGCGCTGGGCTATTCCGCCTGTTTCCTCGGCGCGATGGGCGCTGCGGCGCGCCGCGCAAAGCAGACCCTGCCCGAGGAGGCGACCGTCACCGCCGACGTGAGCTTCGCCGATCGCGAGGACAACGTCGGTTTTGGCATCGTGGTCTCGCTCACGGCCAACGTGCCTGGCATGAGTTCGACGGACGTTGAGGATCTCATGCGGCGCGCCCACGACATCTGCCCGTATTCCAACCTCATCCGCTTTCCTCATGAGGTGGAGCTGAAAGCAGCCTGAGCCTGAGCGGGCTGGCTCGTCTCAGGGCGGGCCACCCCTGCATTGTCCACCGGTAGCGAACGCTGTCTTCGGCTGATGTTCGTTTCGAGCAACGAAGCTGACGCCTATATGCAGTTTTGGTTAAAGCCGAAAGGACGCGCCATGAACATCGTCGAGTCACAGACCACCGTACGCAGCAAACCGCTGCTGCCTCTCACCACCAGGCTGGGCGAGGTCCGGATCGCCGTGACCAATCGCGACCAGGCGCTTCAGATTTGGCGCGATGTCGTCGGTCTCGAACTGATCGAGGACACAGGTGCGCTGCTTCGGCTCGGCGCCGGCGGGCGCGTGCTGATCGAGCTCGAGCTGGGGGCGACCAGTCCCGCCGCCGAGCGCACCGTTGGCCTTTATCACGTTGCTATTCACGTGCCGCAGCGCAGCGATCTGGCTCAGTTCGTTGTGCGCGCGTTGCAGCGCCGTGTCCGCATCGCCCCGACCGACCATCTCGTCTCCGAGGCCGTCTACCTGTGGGACCACGACGGCAACGGCATCGAGATGACGTTCGAGACGCCGTGGCGCGGCACTCTAGGTGATCCGGAGTCGGGTAACTATGCCACGACCGTGGACGGCAAGAAGCATTCGGGCCGAGAGCCGATTGATCTCGACGATCTCCTCGGTGAGCTCGGCGATAAGCCGGTGCTGCAGGCGAGCCTGCCGGCAGGGACGCGCATCGGTCACGTACACGTGC
>JAEZBF010000071.1 GCA_023427545.1 Pseudomonadota bacterium | reverse complement strand
GTGCGGGACATCGGGTGGGCGGGGGTCGTCCCCGTCCAGGTCAAGTCGCGGGAACCCGCCGCTCAGCGATCCTGGATCGGGGACCCAAACCCCCCGGGGGACCAGTGCCGGTCCCTTGGGAAAGCGGCAGGAGCGGCCGGCATTGGCCGCGCCCGCCGGCAACGGTTTGCTGCCGTGGGGCTCAGTAGCACCGGGCGAACGCGGCAAGGCCAAAAATCCCGATCACGCGGCGGGGCTGACGCCCTCCCGGAGCATATCCGGGCTATTGCCGACCACGGACCGGGGCGTAAGCCCCGCCGCGCCGCTCCCGCCACGGGAACGGCACCGAGCTGCCCCTCTCCTCCGGCGCGCCCGCGCGGCCGGACGCCTCGGCACGGCCCGCGGAGGGCCAGAGTGACACCCGGCCTCGTCCTTGCAAAACTCGCGCCCGGGTCTCCCGCATACTCACCCGTCCTCGCGTTACGCGCTTCTGGGGGTTGCCATGCATCGATCCGCCTTCGCCGCCGTCCTCTCGGCGGCGCTCGTTTCGCTCTCGTCGGCCGCCATGGCCATTCCGCTCCGCAAGGTACCCATGCGGTTCGTCACCGCTGACGGCGCGTGGGACTGCAAGGATGAGGCCGGCACAAACCTCGGCACCATCGTCATCGCCGACAAGACTTACGCCTTCATCCGGCCCGACGGCTCACCGGGCGGCTACGGCAGACTCCATCGCGTCGGAGAAGCGGACTACGACCTGCCCCACTTCATCGTGCTCGACGGCTACGCGAAGGACGAGCTGGGCGTCGCCGGCACCACGATGCGCGGCCCCGTGGGCGATACCGAAAACTTCGCGGCAGGTATCTACTTCGTCCTCATCCTCGCCAACCAGGACGAGCTCGAATGCGTCCGGCGCGAGGCTGCGGAAGTCTGAGGCGCAAATCGCGCGCGCAAGTTCTCCCCCCTACGCGCGCGCGAGGGTAAGCTACGAGAGTGCTGATGGACTGAGGGAGAACGCCGGGACGGAGGTGGGCATCGGCACCACCCCCCTGCCCGGTATCGGATCAGCTGCGCGGTGCGCCGGCGCCAGCGCCCGGTCCGCGCGAACCGCCCGCGCCGCCACGGCTGTCGCGCTCCGCGCGCTTGGGCGCTGCGATCAGGCCCTCGCGAATCGCGATCTTGCGCGCCGCCTTACGGGTCCGGCGGACGGCCTCAGCGGCCTCGCGAACGCGCTTCTCCGACGGCTTCTCATAGTACTTGCGCAGCTTCATCTCGCGAAACACACCTTCGCGCTGGAGCCGCTTCTTCAGGACCCGGAGGGCCTGATCGACATTGTTATCCCGAACGAGAACCTGCAAACAACATTCCTGACATTGAGCGCCGGCTCACCGCTGGGGCAGCAGCCGGGGCGCGCGCCGGGCGGCGCACGTGAGGCCGCTCACCTATCAGATGTCCCCGGCAAATCCCACCCTCTTTCGTCACTTTGCCGTCCGCCATCACCCAGCATTGATCCCGCGCCCCTCGCGACATCCGCGCGCACACCCCATATGCTGGAGCGTCACAACGGAGGCTCACCATGCCCACAACCGAGCGTGCAATCCTGGCCGGCGGCTGCTTCTGGGGCGCCCAGGATCTGATCCGGCGGCAGCCTGGCGTCATTTCCACCCGCGTCGGCTATTCCGGCGGCGACGTGAAGAACGCGACCTACCGCAACCACGGCACCCACGCCGAAGCGGTCGAGATCATCTTCGATCCCAGCAAGACCAGCTTCCGCAAGCTCCTCGAGTTCTTCTTCCAGATCCACGACCCGACCACCAGGAACCGTCAGGGCAACGACGTCGGCCTGAGCTACCGCTCGGCGATCTTCTACACCTCGCCCGAGCAGAAGGCCGTCGCCGAGGACACGAGCGCCGATGTCGATGCCAGCAAGCTCTGGCCCGGCAAGGTGGTCACCGAGGTCGCGCCGGCCGGCGATTTCTGGGAAGCCGAGCCCGAGCACCAGGACTACCTGATCAGGCACCCCGGCGGGTACACCTGCCATTGGGTGCGGCCCAACTGGGTCTTGCCCGGGCGCAGCGATTCCATCGCCGCCGAGTAGCACTGGCCTGTGGCGGTCTCCCTGATCGCCACAGTCCTGGAGCTTGACCAACGTTCTCGATCCGTTCTAGTCTCCACGCCTTTAACAAGGAGGGTCAGATGGCATCGAAGCTCAATCCGTATCTCAACTTCGTGGACAATGCCCGCGAAGCTCTCCAGTTCTACGAGACCGTGTTCGGGGGCAATCTCAACATCATGACGTTCGCACAGGGCGGCATGCCATCGGCCCCCGCCGACTCCAACAAGTTGATGCATGGCCAGCTCGATACGCCCAGCGGGTTCACGCTGATGGCCTCCGACACCCCACCGGGCATGGAGCCTTCCCCCCACGGATCGATCTCCCTGTCCGGCGACGACCATGCCGAGCTCCGCGGCTATTGGGAGAAGCTGAGCGGCAGTGGCACGGTCACGGTACCGCTGGAAAAGGCGCCCTGGGGCGACAGCTTCGGTATGTGCACCGACAAGTTCGGCGTGCCCTGGATGGTCAACATCGCCGGCCCGCGCCAGTAACTGGTCGCGCGGGCGATGTGCAACGACTACGAGCAGCACGTCGCCTACGCCGACTATCAGGCCGCCATCAAAGCGCTGGACCTCCCCACCCCCCAGGGGGAAACGGCCGCCGACCTGCCCCAGGCCGACGACATCCGTATCGGCGACCTCGGGCCCGTCCTGATTGCCACGGGCAATGGCGTCGGCCTGGTCCCGATGCGTTTCGGCTTCCCGCCCCCGCGGCCCAAGGCCGCTCCCGTCTTCAACTTCAAGTCGGATGGCCGCCATTTCGCCGACAGCAGGCGCTGCATCGTCATCCTCTCGGGCTTCTTCGAATTCACCGGAACAAAGTATCCGAAGGCCAAGCATCGCTTCACACTCAACGACTCTCCAGTCATGGGCATCGCCGGCCTCTGGCGTGAGGGAGAGGGTGGCGAGCCGCCGAGCTTTGCCATGCTGACCACCGCGCCCGGACCCGATATCGCGCCCTACCACGACCGTCAGGTGGTCGTCCTTCGCCCTGCGGACTGGGCCCACTGGTTGTTCCTCACCAAGCCCGAGGAGGAACTGCTGAAGCCCCTCCTAGCCGGTTCGCTGAAGGTCGAAACCGTCAGGCCGGAGTCGAAATGATCACCATCTCCCGGCCACTGTTCACGCTTAGCGATCGGCAGTACCTTCCGTCCGAACAGCTTGAGGGACCAACCGTGCGTGTCACAAGAATTCTGACTGCGATCGTTCTCGGGCTCGCGATGATCGCGCCGATCTCCGCCCGCGCGCAGGATCTCGAGGCGGTAACCGCCGCCGAGGACGCGCTTATCGCGGCGTGGGACCAGACCCCGATCACGTTTCGCAAGGCCTTCTTTGCCACTGAAGCGAAGAGCTTTGGACTCTACGCAGAGCGCGGGAACTCGACGTTCAAGACCGGCGAGCCGCTGCTCGTCTACACGGAGCCGGTCGGCTATGCGTGGCGGGAGAATGCCGACGGTACATTCACCTTTGGCTTCGACGTCGATCTCAAGCTCAGCTCAGCGAACGGCGAAGTTCTCGCCGAGCAGGAAAACTTCCAGCGGGTTGAGCTGAATAGCCATGCGAGGAACCGCGAGTTCATGCTGTCGCTCACGCTCGATCTGACCGGCGCCGATCCGGGCGACTACGTCATCGAGTACCGGACGCGCGACATCGCCAGTGACAAGATGGGGACCATCAGCCTGCCATTTACCATCGAATAGCGCCGCGGGCGGAACATTTCGGGCGTCTGCGGCTTGTTGCGTTGCACACCACAGCGTCAACCCCGGAGTGTCCGAATGGGTATTCTCTGGACCATCATCATCGGTTTCATCGCCGGTATCGTTGCCAAGCTGATCGTCCCCGGTCGCAATGAGCCGTCCGGCTTCATCCTCACCACAATCCTGGGCATCGTCGGCGCATTCGTCGCAACATTCCTCGGCCAGGCGCTGAACTGGTACCAGCCAGGCGAAGGCGCCGGGCTGATCGGTGCAATCGTCGGCGCCGTCATCGTCCTGGTGGTTTGGGGCGCCCTCACCCGTCGACGCACAACCTGAAGGAGACCTCCGATGGCCAGAGGCATGCCCTCGATGCTCGCTCTGCTCGGCCTTGCCGCAGTTGCGGGCTACCAGAACCGCGACAAGATCGCCGAAGCAATCCGCGATGCGCAGGCGCGTCGCGATTCCCCCGGCGGAGCCCAGAGTGGGCTTGATAACATTCTCGGAGGCCTCGGCGATCTTCTGGGAAACGCCGGCCAGGGCGGAAATGTCTTCACCGGCGGGTTGGGCGAACTGCTCGACACCTTCCGTGGGGCTGGCCAGGCAGAGACCGCCGACTCGTGGATCACGCCGGGCGTCCCGACGCGCGGCCTCACCCCTGATCAGGTCGAGCAGGCGATCGGCCGCGACAACCTTGCGGAGCTCGCCCGCCGCACCGGCCTCAGCCACTCTGAGTTGTTGCAGCGTCTTGCAACCAGCATCCCTGAAACCGTCGACCGGCTGACGCCAGAAGGCCGTATGCCGGCCGACGAGGATGAAGCCTTCAGGCGCCTGTTCTAGTGACCGCGACTACGGATCAAGCTGAAAGGCCTACGCGGAGGAGCAAGCTTCCCCTCTACGCGGGGACAATCGGGCTTGCGGCCCTGATTGGCGGCTTCGGTATGATTGCCGACGAGATGGTCGAGGGCGATACGCTTGCCCTCGACCAGTCCATCCTCATGCTGTTCCGCACACCAGGAGCACCCGCCGACCCCATTGGCCCCCCATGGGTCGAGGAGGCCGTGCGGGATATCACCTCGCTGGGCAGCTTCTCGATCCTGATCATCATCGTCACGCTAACGGTTCTCTATCTCTGGCTATCGGGCAAATCGCGGACGGCTTGGTTTCTCACCGCCGCCGTAATCAGCGGCGCGATTGTGAGCACGCTGCTCAAGACCGTGTTCAACCGCACCCGGCCTGACATCGCTGACGTCGCGCGCGTCTTCACCGCCAGCTTCCCCAGCGGGCACGCCACCACGTCTGCGGTCGTCTACCTCACCCTGGGCGCGCTGCTCGCCAGCTCCACGCCCTATCGACGCCTGAAGGCGCTCTACCTTGGCACCGCAATATTCCTGACGGTGCTAATCGGCGTCACGCGGCTCTATCTGGGGGTGCACTACCCCACGGACGTCGTCGCCGGATGGCTGGTCGGCGCTGCGTGGGCCCTTCTCTGCTGGGCCGTCTACCACCTGTGGCTGCGGCCGCGGAGCGATGCAGGCTGAAGCGAATTCACTTCACCAAGCCAAAGCGGAACGCGCTCTGCGCGGCAGAGAGGACAGCTTCCTCGGCCGTGCGGTAGGGCCGGCCCAGCAGCTGCTCGCCTTTGCTGCCGTCGAAGTGCTTCTCCATCCCGATGTCGTTGATGATCTGGCGGATCGGCCGATAGAAGTGAACCATCACCCCCAGCAGCCAGTCCGGGATGATCTTGATCGTCACCTTGTGCTCCGGATACGCGGCCTTCAGGATCTCTGCGATCTCCCGGAACCACAGGTACCGCTGAGTGGCGAGATAGCGTTGGCCGATCGATCGCGGCTTCTGCAGCGCTGCCACATGCATATCCGCAACGTCGCGCACGTCCACCACGCTGAAGCCCATGTTCGGCAGCGCCGGCGTGGTGCCGTCGAGCAGTCCCGTGACAGCGCCAATTGAGACGCCGGCCACGCTGTCCGTTGCTGGTCCGAGGATCATGCCCGGGTGAATCGTCGTCAGCCCAATTCCATTCACCTTCGCGAAAGCCCACGCCGCCTGCTCCGCCCGAGTCTTGCCGATGCAGTAGGCCCACCTCCACCGCATGCCTTCCAGGTTTGTGAAGTCCGCTTCCGTATAGGTCCTCGATCCGCTGGTCTGGCCGTGCCCATAGCCCACAGTGGCGATGGATGACGTGATCACCACACGCCGGATGCCGGCTGCATGGGCGAACCGCAGCACGCGAGCCGTGCCCTCCACTGCAGGGCGGATGACAATGTCCGGATCCTTCGGCTCCTCCCCTGAGATCACGGTTGCGGTGTGGAGCACCGCATCCGCTCCGGCCATCGCCTCAGCCCAGCCTCGGTCGTCGAGCAGATCGGCCTCGACGATTTTGAGGCGCAGCAGCGCCTCCGGTCCGAGCACCGATCGCACCGCGGCCCGCACCGGCTCTGCCCGGCTAAGCGCCCGCACAGTGCCCCGAACGCGGTAGCCTTCACGCAGCGTGGCGATCACCGTCCATTTGCCGACGAACCCCGTCGCCCCCGTGACCACGACGAGTTCTGATTCCGCCATTCAACTTCCCCCAATCGACTTGCTGGGCCGGTCTAGCATGGCCCAAAGAAAAAGGCGGCCCGTCACCGGACCGCCTTCCCAATTCATAACGTTCCTCGCTTATGCAGCGGCGGCTTCGCTCTCGTCCTCGCGGCGCGCGTTTTCCTGCGTCGGACCAGAATCGAGGCCCTTGGCATTCACGTCGCGGTCAACGAACTCGATGACGGCCACCGGGGCGCTGTCACCGTAGCGATATCCAGCCTTGAGGATCCGGATGTAGCCACCTTGGCGATCCTTGTAGCGGGCGCCGAGCACATCGAACAGCTTGCGGACCTGATCCTCATCGCGGACCTGCGCGATCGCCTGACGGCGCGCGTGGAGATCGCCACGCTTGCCGAGGGTGATCAGCTTCTCGACGATCGGGCGCAGCTCCTTGGCCTTGGGCAGGGTCGTGACGATCTGCTCGTGCTTGATCAGAGCCGCGCTCATGTTCGCAAACATCGCCTTGCGATGCGAGGACGTGCGGTTGAGCTTCCGGTTGGTATTCCCGTGGCGCATTCTTCTAACTCCCTAACTTGGGCGCGCCACGATGGCGCTCAGTCGCGTTGCCGCGCTTAATAGTGATCTTCGTAGCGCTTGGCCAGATCGTCGATGTTCTCAGGCGGCCAATTCGGCACGTCCATGCCAAGG
>JAEZBF010000121.1 GCA_023427545.1 Pseudomonadota bacterium | reverse complement strand
GCGACCTCCTGCATGTTGGAGAGGGTCTTTTCCATCAGCTCGTCGGACGGCGCGACGCCGATCACCGGCATCTGCTCGTCGACGAGCGCGATCGGGCCGTGCTTGAGCTCGCCGGCTGGGTAGCCCTCCGCGTGGATGTAGCTGATTTCCTTGAGCTTGAGCGCGCCTTCCATGGCAACGGGAAACATCTGGCCGCGGCCGAGGTAGAGCACGTCCTTGGCCTTGCTCAGGCGCTTGGCGATCTGCTCGACGTCTCCTTCAGCCGCAAGGGCCTGCGACACTGCGGCGGGAAGCATGACCAGCGCGCGGACGAGCGTTGCTTCCTCAGCCGGCGTGATCGCGCCACGGGCAACGCCGGCAGCGATCACGATGCTTGCAAGCGCGGTGAGCTGGGCGGTCAGGGCCTTGGTCGAGGCGACGCCGATCTCCGGTCCGCAGAGGGTTGGGAACACCACCGCGCTTTCGCGGCCGATCGTCGATTCCGGCACATTGAGCAGGCTGACGACGTGCTGGCCCTGCCCCGCGCAATAGCGCAGGGCCGCGAGGGTGTCGGCGGTCTCGCCGGATTGCGAGATGAAGAGGGCGGCGCTGCCGGGCTCGAGCGGCGGCTCGCGATAGCGGAATTCGGACGCGACATCGACGTCGACCGGCAGGCGGGCGTAACGTTCGAACCAGTACTTGGCGATCAGGCCGGCGTAGTAGGCCGTGCCGCAAGCGGAGATGGTGAGGCGGCCGAGAGTGGCGAAATCGAACGGCAGCTGCTCGCGGATCGCGACCTTCTCGGCGCCCATGTCCACGTAGTGACTGAGGGTGTGCGAGATGGTTTCCGGCTGCTCGTAGATCTCCTTGGCCATGAAGTGGCGGTGGTTGCCTTTATCGACCAGGAGAGAGGACGCTTGCGAGACCATCGTCTCGCGCTGGACCAGCGCGTCGGAACCGTCGCGGATGGTCACGCCGGCGGGGGTGATTACCGCCCAATCGCCATCGAGCAGATAGCTGAGGCGCGACGTGAAGGGGGCAAGCGCCATGGCGTCGGAACCGAGGTACATCTCGGTCGTGCCGTAGCCGATGGCGAGTGGTGCGCCGTGCCGCGCGGCGATCAGGAGCTTCTCGTGCCCCTTGAACATGAAGGCGAGGGCGAAGGCGCCGCGGAGCGCCTTGAGGGTCCGCCCGACTGCCATCTCGGGGTCGAGGCCTCGGTCGATCTCGCGCGTGACCCAGAGCGCAACCGACTCCGTATCGGTCTGCGTATTGGGGACATAGCCGTCCTTGGCAAGGTCGGCGAGGAGCTCGCGGAAATTCTCGATGATGCCGTTGTGGACGACCGCGACCTTGTCGGTGGCGTGCGGATGGGCGTTGCTCTCGGTCGGTGCCCCGTGGGTGGCCCAGCGGGTGTGGCCGATGCCGATCTTGCCCGAAAGCGGCTCGATGCTGAGCTTTGTCGCCAGATTGCCGAGCTTGCCTTCGGCGCGGCGGCGTTCGATCTGCCCCTGCTCCAGGGTCGCAACGCCGGCGCTGTCGTAGCCGCGGTACTCGAGGCGCCTCAGGGCATCGACGAGGCGGGGGGCGACTGCATCAGTGCCGATGATGCCGACGATGCCGCACATGGCTCATGCCCCCTGCTTGAGCTTCTTGATGGCCTCGGCGCGTTCCCGCAGCTTGCGGGCGTAGCCGGTCCGGCTCTCCTGACGGGCGCGCGCCACCGCGAGATCGCCCGGCGCGACATCCTGGGTGATGACGCTGCCCGAGCCTACGTAAGCGCCGTCGCCGATCCTGACCGGCGCGACCAGCGCGCTGTTGGAGCCGATGAAAGCCCCCTCGCCGATGACCGTGCGATGCTTGTTCACGCCGTCGTAGTTGCAGGTAATGGTGCCCGCGCCGATGTTCGCCCTGGCGCCCACCTCGGCGTCGCCGATGTAGGTGAGGTGCGGGACCTTGGCGCCGGGCCCGATCTCAGCCTTCTTGATCTCGACGAAGTTGCCGACCTTGGCGCCCTCGGCAAGGTTCGCTTCCGGCCTTAGGCGCACGAACGGACCGACCGTGGCGTGGGCGCCGATCGTGGCACCCTCGATATGGGAGAAGGCGCGGATGGTTGCCCCCTCGCCCACCTTCACGCCGGGTCCGAACCACACGCTGGGCTCGATCACCACATCGCGGGCGATCTCGGTGTCCCAGGAGAAATAGACGGTCGCCGGGTCGCGGAGAGTGACGCCGGCCTTCATGAACTCCTCGCGGCGGAACTCCTGAAAGGTCGCCTCAGCGCGCGCCAACTGGCTGCGGTCGTTGACGCCGAGGACGTCGGATTCCGGTGCGACGGCAAAGCCGACCTTGTGCCCCGCCTTGTTGGCGAGCTCGACCAGGTCGGTGACGTAGTACTCGCCCTGCGCGTTGTTTGGCTCGAGCTTGTCGATGAGATCGCGGAAGACGTCGGCGCGGAAGGCCAGAATGCAGGCATTGCAGAGCCCGATCGCGCGCTCGGCTTCGGTCGCGTCCTTGTGCTCGCGGATCGCGAGGAGCCGGTCGCCCTCGGTGATGAAGCGGCCGTAGCCGGTTGGATCGGCGGGTTCGAAGCCGAGGATCGCGGCGTCCATGCCGGCATCCAGCCGCTCGAGCACGCCGGCGAAATTGTCGGAGCGCAGCAGCGGATGATCGCCGTAGACAACCGCGACGTAGCCTTCGTGGTTCTCAAAAAGCTCCCGCGCCATGGTGGCGGCATGGCCGGTGCCGCGGCGTTCGTGCTGCTCGAAAAAGCGCAGGTTGCCCGAGTGGCCGCTCGCGCCCTGCCGCACGGCATCCTGACCCGGCGCCGTCACCACAGCGACGCTGCCGGCGCCAGCTCCGACCGCCGCGCGCACGACGTGGCCGATGATGGGGAGTCCGCCGACCTCGTGCAGCACCTTGGGCATGCCGGAACGCATGCGCGTTCCCTCGCCCGCCGCAAGAACGATCGCCAACAGATTCGCCAAGGCCGGATGCCCTCCAGGAACTAACGAGGTGTGCCACTTTTGTGGCAGCAAGTTGTTGGAAAACCGATAACGCAAACCGCCGATGATAGAGTGCGTCTACGCATGATTCGCACTGTCCTCGTGGGGTGACGACTTGGCCCGTGCCGCCGACCAGTTCCGCTCGTCCGACGTCACGTTCTGGGGGATCGTGGCCTTGGTCTGCGGTGGGCTCGCGGTGCTGAGCGCCAATGTTTCGGCGGTGCTGCCGCAGAACCTGCTCGCGGGTCTCCATGTCAGCAGGCTGGAGGGTACCACGCTCAACCAGCTGCGTGCACAAGTTGCCGCGCTGCAGGGGGAGGCGGCGCGGCTTTCGCGCGAAAATGCAACGCTCGCCTCGCGATTCACGCTGGCCGAGCAGCAGAGCGGCGCGATGGCGCGGCGGATCGGGGCGGTCGAGGTGTCGCTGCCCAACCTGCTCGAGCAGCAGAGTGCGTTGGTGACTGGCGACATCACGGCGTCGATCGGCACGAACGGGCAGCCCTACCCGACCGAAGGCGGCGCGGTTTCGGTACAGCATCGGCCGCTGGAGCCGGGAACTGCGGACACTCCACAGACGATGCCGCCACTCGCCGTCCCGGCGACAACAACGGCAGCACCGGGTGCGACGGGCGTTGCGCTTGGGCCGGCCGTGCCTGCCGAGAACGCGGCGGCGACGTGGAACGATATCGAGGCCAAGATCGGCATGCTGCTGCTTGGCCTGGGGCCGGTGCTGGCGGATGCCGAAGACGGTTCCGGCAAGCGGGTTGTTGCAGGGCCGTTGCGCGACACCGCGGATGCAGCTGCGCTCTGCCGCCGGGTCAGCCGGGTCGGGATCGCCTGCGCTCCCGTGCCGTATGCAGGTACGCCGCTGACACGATGAACTGCTGCGCCCGTCGCTCGGGGCGATTGCGGTTGACAGGGTAAGGCCAGCCACTATGTTCCGCGGCACTCCGCCCGCAAGGCCGGTCCTTCGCGCCCGTAGCTCAGTGGTAGAGCATCCGACTTTTAATCGGATGGTCGATGGTTCGAATCCATCCGGGCGTACCAATCATTCCGCATCGCCGGTGGGCTGGCGCAGGCTGAGGAAGTGGCGGACGAGGCCCTGGGTGGAGCTGTCGTGCCCCTCGGCGCTCGCGACACCCTCGACCTTGGGCAGCAACGCCTTGGCGAGCTGCTTGCCGAGCTCGACGCCCCACTGATCGTAGGAGTTGATGTCCCAGATCGTGCCCTGGACGAAGACCTTGTGCTCGTAAAGCGCGACCAGCATGCCCAGCATGTGCGGAGTGAGCTTGGGGTACATCAGGGTGTTCGAGGGGCGGTTGCCGGGGAACATCTTGTGCGGCACCAGCGCCTTGATCCGGCTCTTGCTGAGCCCCTGCCCCTTGAGCTCGCTCATCGCCTCCTGCTTGGTCTTGCCCAGCATCAGCGCCGCCGACTGGGCGCGGACGTTGGCGACCAGTTTGTCGTGGTGGGGCGGCAGGTTCTCGTGGGGGTTGGCGGCAACGAGGAAGTCGCAGGGGATCACCGACGTGCCCTGGTGGATCAGCTGGTAGAAGGCGTGCTGGCCGTTGGTGCCCGGCTCGCCCCAGATCACCGGCCCGCTGACGTAGTCGAGCTTCTTGCCGTTGAGGTTCACGGACTTGCCGTTGCTCTCCATGTCCTGCTGCTGCAGGTAGGCGGGAAAGCGCGAGAGGCGCTGGTCGTAGGGCAGCACGGCGTAGGTCGCGAAGCCCCAGGCATTGCGGTACCAGACCCCGAGCAGGCCCATGATGGTGGGGAGGTTCTGCTCCAGCTCCGTGTTGAGGAAGTGCTGGTCCATCTCGTAGGCGCCGGTGAGGAAGCTCACGAAGTTGTCGAAGCCCACGGCGATGGCGTCGGGAAGGCCGATGGCGGACCAGACGGAGTAGCGGCCGCCCCCCCAATCCCAGAAGCCGAAGATGCGCTGGGGGTTGATGCCGAAGGACTTGCAAGCCTCGATGTTGGTCGAGAGCGCCGCGAAGTGCTCCTGCACCGCCGCCTCGCCGAGCTCGCGGGCGATCCAGCCGCGGGCGGTCGCGGCGTTGGTCATGGTCTCGTCCGTGGTGAAGGTCTTGCTCGCGACGATGAACATCGTGCGGCGGGGGTCGAGGCGGTTGAGCGTATCGTGGATGTGGGCGCCGTCGACGTTGGAGACGTAGTGCAAGCGCAGGTCGGGGCGCGTGTAGGGCTCCAGCGCCAGCGTCGCCATCGCGGGCCCGAGGTCCGAGCCGCCTATGCCGATGTTGACGACATCGGTGAAGCGCTCGTGCGTCGCGCCGCGGATGGTGCCGTCGCGGACGTGATCGGTGAAGACGCGCATGTTGGCGAGCGTCTCGCGGATCTGCGGCATGACGTTCTCGCCGTCGATCATCACCGGCTGGCTGCCCTGATAGCGCAGCGCCATGTGCA
This sequence comes from Pseudomonadota bacterium, assembly GCA_023427545.1. Lineage (GTDB taxonomy): Bacteria > Pseudomonadota > Alphaproteobacteria > Rhizobiales > Devosiaceae > JAEZBF01. Next base: position 2,847 of record JAEZBF010000121.1, on the reverse strand, counting down.
TGACCGCGCGATCCTCGGTGGTGTTGATGTGCTCGCCGGCCCACATGCGGTCGCGGCGCTGCTCGACGCCGGCGGTGCGCGCGAGGGTAAAGAGCGCATCCATCGCCGGGCCGTCGATGCGGTTCTTGCTGTAGTCGAGCAGCAGGTCGCCGGTGCGCACGGAGAACCTGTCGAAACGGTCGGGGTCCTCGTCGAAGAGCACGCGCATCGTCGTGTCTTCGAGGCGCTTGCGGTGCTTCATGAGCGGGTTGAGGAGCGACTTGCGATTGGACGCCATGGTTCAGGTTTCCTGGTGTGGCGGAAGGTCGCCGCGGGCCCACCCGTCGCGGACGCCGGCGGCGTAGTCGTCGAAGCGCTGCGCCTCGATCGCGGTCCGGGCGCCTGCGACAAGCTCCTGATAATAGGCGAGATTGATCTGTGAGAGGATCATTGCGCCGAGAATTTCTTCGCTGCGGACGAGGTGGTGGAGGTAGGCGCGCGAGAAGCGGCGGCAGTTCGGATTGGGCGAGGCTTCGTCGAGCGGGCGCGGGTCGTCCTTGTGACGGGCGTTCTTGAGGTTGATGACGCCGAACCTGGTGTAGGCGTGGCCGTGGCGGCCGGCGCGCGTGGGGTGGACGCAATAGAACATGTCGATGCCGCGCGCGATGCCGCCGATGAGGTCGTCGGGCTTGCCGACGCCCATGAGGTAGCGCGGCCTGTCCGCCGGCATCTGCGGCGTCAGGTCGGAAAGGACGCGGAACATCGTCTCCTGCGGCTCCCCGACGGCGAGACCGCCAACGGCGTAGCCGTCAAAGCCGATGGCGCGGAGGCCCTCGGCGGAGCGAGCGCGGAGATCTGCGTCATCGCCGCCCTGCACGATGCCGAAGAGCGCGTGCTCGGGGCGGCTGCCGAAGGCGAGCTTGCAGCGCTCCGCCCAGCGCAGGGAGAGCTCCATTGCGCGTTGCATCTCCTCGCGCGGCGCCGGCAGGGCGATGCATTCGTCGAGCTGCATGGTGATGGTGCTGCCGAGCAGGCGCTGGATTTCGATCGAGCGCTCGGGCGTGAGCTCGTAGGCAGAGCCATCGAGATGGCTGCGGAAGGTGACGCCCTGCTCGTTGAGCTTGCGCAGCCTGGCGAGGGACATGACCTGGAAGCCGCCAGAGTCGGTGAGGATCGGGCGGTCCCAATCCATGAAGCGGTGCAGCCCGCCGAGCGCCGCGACGCATTCGGCGCCGGGGCGCAACATGAGGTGATAGGTGTTGCCGAGCAGGATTTCGGCGCCGGTCGCGCGGACCTGTTCGGGGTACATGGCCTTGACGGTGCCGGTTGTCCCAACCGGCATGAAGGCCGGCGTCTGGATATCGCCGCGCGCCGTGTCGATGCGGCCCCGACGCGCCATGCCGTCGGTGGCGAGCAGGCTGAACGCAAAGGGAGTCACGCCTCGTCGTCCTCGTCGTCCTGCGGCTGGCGGAACAGCAGGCTGGCATCGCCGTAGGAGTAGAAGCGGTAGCCGTGGCGGATGGCGTGGTCGTAGGCCTGCTTCATCTGCTCGAGGCCGGAGAAGGCGGAGACCAGCATGAAGAGCGTCGAGCGCGGCAGGTGGAAGTTGGGGCGGAGGATATCGCCGACGCGGAAGCGGAAGCCGGGTGTGATGAAGATCGAGGTGGCGCCGCGAAACCCCTGCAGCCGGCCGGTGGCGCGGGCGGCGGACTCCAGCAGGCGCAGGCTGGTGGTGCCGACGGCGACGACGCGGCCGCCGCGGTCGCGGGCGGCGTTGATGCGCTCGGCGGTCGCCTGATCGATCTCACCCCACTCGGCGTGCATGAGGTGGTCCCTGGTGTCGTCGACCTTGACCGGCAGGAACGTGCCAGCGCCGACGTGCAGCGTCACGCGCTCGATGGTGACGCCGCGCTCGAGCAGCTGCTGGAGCAGCAGCTCGGTGAAATGAAGACCGGCGGTGGGCGCGGCGACGGCGCCTTCCCTCGCGGCGTAGACCGTCTGGTAGTCCTGCTTGTCGCGCTCCTCGGGCGGCCGTTTGGCGCCGATATAGGGCGGCAGCGGCATGGCGCCGAGCGCGCGGATCGCCTCGTCGAGCTCGGCGCCGCCGCGGTCGAAGCTGACGGTGATCTCGCCGCTGTCGCCCTTGCCGGTGACGGTGGCGGTGAGTTCGCCGGTCGCGCCCAGCTCTAGGCGGTCGAGCAGCTTCAGGCGCTTAGACGGGCGGGCAAAGGCGCGCCAGGTGTGGGCGTCCTCGCGCTTGTGCAGGTTGAGGCTTACCGAGGCGCGCTGACCGTCGCGGACCCGCTCACCCTGGAGTTCGGCGGGGAGCACCTTGGTGTCGTTGACGACGAGCACGTCGCCGGGGGTGAGCAGATCGAGGAGGTCGCGGACGGTGTGATCGGCGAGCGGCCCGCCGGGGCGTACGACGAGCATGCGTGCGCTGTCGCGCGGATCGGCCGGATGGAGGGCGATACGGTCCTGTGGGAGGTCGAAATCGAAGGCGGCGACTTCCATCGGGCTCAGGGCCCGCTGCAGGTTACGCCCCAGGCGCCCTGCCCCGCAATCCGCAGCGTACCGGCGTAGGCGACGCTGTCGCCCTCGCTGGCCTTGAACAGGCGCAGCTCGGCGATCTTGGTCGTCACCTCGGGGTCGACCGCGTCGATGCGGATGGTGGTCTCGTCCTCGAAGGCCTGCCCAACCTGGACCGGCTCGCCGGGACCATAGGCGACGTCGCTCGCCCAGACCTTCTCGCCGGCGGTGATGGTCATGCCGACGACGGAGATCACGTCAAGCGTTCCGGTGAGGAAATCAAAGCTCGCCTCCCCACCCGGATCGGCACAGTTGACCCACTCGGTGGCCGCCGCCGGA
>JAEZBF010000103.1 GCA_023427545.1 Pseudomonadota bacterium | reverse complement strand
GTGCGCGCCAATCAGCGCCACGGCTTCCGGACCATCATAGGAGTCGATGTCGGGCCAGCTTGGCGCCTGGTGGAAGAAGCAGACCCCGACCGCGCTGGGATGGCTGGCTGTGGCGTCGGGAAACGGGTTCTGCGCGACCAGCTCCGTCAGCTCAGTCGCGCTTCGAATGAACACTTCGCTGCGTATGCCGAAGCCGCTTACCACCTCCTGCAGACGGGACCGCACCGTATCCGGCGACGCAGCGGACAACACCAACAGGTTACCGGTATTGCCGACCGTCGTCGCGCCGGGAAAACCGGCATCTTCTGCCGCTGCCCGCAATGCCGCCATCGACATCTTCGCGTGCGTCACCGGGCCGATCGCGCGAAGAAGCGCGACGTAGACCGTCATGCGATCTCGATCTCGCACCAATGGCTGTAGTCGCGCCCCGGGCCGTACCAGATCGAGGGGAAGTTCTCGTGGTGCACCGCGTCGGGGAAGTCCTGATCCTCGAGGCAGAACCCGGTGTACTTGCCGTATCGCTTGCCGTTGAGGCCGATCAGCCCATCTGGTGTCATCACGCTGTTGTAGACCTGCAGCCCCGGCCGGTCGGTCCATAGGCGCAGAGTCAGGGCGCCGTCCTCGCCCGTCACGACCGCGGCGGGATTGGTGGGATCGCGCTGTGGGTCGAGCACGACATTGCCGTCGTAATCGACCGGCGCGCCGCTCGCATCCCGCATGGTGCGGGACTGGCGCAGGTCCCACTGCGTGCCATCGACCGGCAGGAGCCTGCCGGTGGGGATAAGCTCGGCGTCGACTTCCGTGTACTGCACCCCCGTTGCATGGTAGCTGTGGTCGAGCACGGTGTCGGTGCTGCCGAGGTTGAAATAGTGGTGCTGCACCACGCTGATCGGCGTCACGGCGTCAGTGGTTGCCGCCAGGTCCAACCGCACTCGATTCCCGGTCAGCGTGTAGGTCGCGGTGAACTCCACCCGGCCGGGGAAACCCATGTCGCCATCGGGCGAGACATGGCGGAAGCGGATACGGTTGCCGGTGGTGTCGCGTTCGGCTTCCCAGACCAGCCGCCCAAGCCCACCGGGGCCGCCGTGAAGCGTGTGGCTTTTCCAGTTGGCGGGGAGGTCGTAGCGCTTGCCCTCGATCTCGAAGCTGGCCTTGGCGATGCGGTTGGCGACGCGGCCCGCGAGCGCACCGAAGTGCTGCGTGTAGTCGACGTAGGGCTGCAGTGTATCGAACCCGAGGACCACGGTTCGCAGCCCGCCCTTCACCGGCACCCGCCAGTCGCGGATCGCCGCTCCGAAGGTAATGAAGTCGAGCTCCACGCCCGTCTCGCTCGTCAGCGTGAAATGGTCGACGCGCTTGCCCTCGAACGTGCCGAATGCCTTGTCCGCCATGCCTGGCTTCCTCCCCGGTTCAGTGGCTCTGCTGTAGCCGGGCGCGCTCGGCGGTGCAAACCGTCGTTGACCAGTTCGCATCTGGACCGTTGACGGGACGCCCCTACGCCGCCAAACCTTCACCCGCGAGAGCAAGCTCGCCAGGGGGCAGCTTTGACCGATCCGGAGACGATCAGCCGGCGTGCCACGGTGCACGATGTGGCGCGCGCCGCGGGCGTTTCGCTCGCGACCGTCGATCGCGTGCTCAACGGCCGGCCAGGGGTTCGTCAGGCGACCGCGGAAAAGGTCGAGGCGGCAATCCGCGAACTCGACTTCCGCCGCGACCTCTCGGCGTCGCTGCTCGCCCGCGCGCGCGACCTTAGGGTCGTGTTCCTCATCCGGGACGCCCGCAACGAGTTCATGGACAATTTGCGCGCGGCGATCCAGCGCCGCCGCCGGGCTGCGCACGCCGAACGGCTGCACCTGGAGGCCGAAGCTTACACAGCCTTCGACTCGGAAGAATTGGCGCGGCGTATCGGTGCACTTGATCCGCGTAATTGCGACTGCGCCGTGGTTGTGGCGACGGAAGATGAGGCCGTCCGGCTTGCACTTGACGCTGCGGCGCGTTGTGGGGTTTCGGTCATGACCCTGGTCTCGGACGTGCCCGGTTCGGCGCGCCGCGTGTTCATCGGCATCGACAATGTCGCCGCCGGACGCACCGCGGGATCGCTGATGGGCAGGTTCTGTGAAAGCGGCAAGGTCGGCATCATTGCCGGCTCGCTCCACCTGCGGGACCACCGTGAACGCCTCGAGGGCTTCCGCGCCGTTCTCGCGGCGGAGTTTCCCGAGGTGAAGCTGGTTGGCCCGCTCGAGGGGCTCGATGAGGCGGAGCGTACGGCAGCTGCGGTCGGCACCCTGCTGCGCGCGCATCCTGATCTCGCCGGCCTCTACAATCTCGGCGCCGGCAACGACGGCCTGCTTGAAGCGCTCGGGGAAGTCGGCCCAGGACAGCTGAGGGTGATCGCCCATGAGCTTTCGGCCTCCACCCGGGAGGGGCTGGCGGCCGGCTTGATCGACGTGGTGCTCGACCAGAACCCCGACGGGGAAATCCGCTCAGCCATTGCGACGGCGCGGGGGCTCGGTCTCGGCCGGCATGGCGATGTCCACCCGGAAGCCATTGAAATCGGCATTTTCCTGCGAGACAATTTGCGCTAGAGGGCATCCGGGGAGCGGTCCGCCGGATTGGCGCGCCGCATGAGGGCTCCGCAAGCAACGATGGAGCCGGCAGGGAGGATTGCGTCCGATGCAGTCACGTAAGCATGAGGTACGTACCTCATGAGCTATCTGGGCATCGACGTTGGAACGTCCGGCGTCAAGGCGATCCTCATCGATCGTAACGGAAAAGCGTTGGGCGAAGCGTCGGCCAAGGCCGTTGAGCCGGTTCGGCCGCGTCCCGGCTGGTCCGAGCAGAATCCCGCTGATTGGTGGACGGCGGTCGTCGAGGCGTGCGACGCGCTTGCCAAGGCGCATCCTGAACAGATGGCGGCAGTGCGGGGCATTGGTCTTTCCGGCCACATGCACGGTGCAACGCTGCTCGGGCGCAACGACGAGGTGCTGCGTCCCTGCATTCTCTGGAACGACGGCCGCTCGGCCGCCGAGTGCCGTGAGATGGAAGCCGCCGAGCCGCGCCTCCGCGAAATTGCCGGCAATATCGCGATGCCCGGGTTCACTGCGCCCAAGATCGCGTGGGTCCGAAAGCACGAGCCGCAGGTTTACGAGAAGATCGCCAAGGTGCTGCTGCCCAAGGCTTATGTCCGCCTGCTGCTCACCGGCGAGCATGTCGAGGAGATGTCCGACGCTGCCGGCACGCTGTGGCTCGACGTTGGCAAGCGCGACTGGTCCGATGCGCTGCTTGCCGCGACTGGCTTGACGCGGGAGCACATGCCCCGGCTGGTCGAGGGGTCCGCGCCCTCGGGTAACCTGAAGCCGGAGCTGGCGCGCCGCTGGGGCATGTCCGGCAGGGTCGTCGTGGCTGGCGGCGCGGGCGACAATGCCGCCGCAGCCTGCGGCATCGGGGCGATCCGGCCGGGCGAGGGCTTCGTTTCGCTCGGCACCTCCGGCGTGCTGTTCGTCTCCAATGATCGGTTCCGCCCCAATACCGAGGGTGCGGTGCACGCCTTCTGCCATGCCATTCCTGAGACCTGGCACCAGATGGGCGTGATCCTCAGTGCCACCGACAGCCTCAACTGGCTGGCGCACATCACCGGCAGGAAGCAGGCCGAGCTCTCGGCCGCCGCCGAGGCGCAGTTCGCAGGGCCGGGCGAGGAAATCTTCCTGCCCTATCTCTCCGGCGAGCGTACGCCGCACAACAATGCCGGGGCCCGCGGCAGCTTCGTCGGGCTTAGTCATCTTTCCGACCAGGCTCGACTGGCGCAGGCGGTGATGGAGGGCGTCGCCTTTGCCTTCCGCGATTGCCAGCGCGTGCTCTCGGACGCCGGCACGAAGATCGACCGCCTTATTGCAGTTGGCGGCGGCAGCAAGTCCAACCTCTGGCTGAGGATGCTCGCGAGCAACCTCGACATGGAGATCGCGCTTCCCGAGGATGGCGACTTCGGCGGCGCGCTCGGCGCGGCCCGGCTCGGCCTCTGCGCCGCCGAGAACACCGACCCCGCCGAGGTCATGACCATGCCGGGCATCAAGCAGACCATCGCACCCGACCCGGCGCTCCGTTCCGCCTACACCGAACAATATGCGCGCTATCGCGCGCTCTACCCAGCGATCGAGGAGACACGCCAGTGACCGATTTCTTCAAGGGGATCAGCCCCGTCAAGTACGAGGGGCCGGAGAGCAAGAACCCGCTGGCCTACCGGTTTTACAACAAGGACGAGCTCGTCATGGGCAAGCGGATGGAGGATCACATCCGCCCCGCGATCGCCTACTGGCACACCTTCGCCTGGGAAGGCGGCGACCCGTTCGGCGGCCGTACCTTCGACCGCCCGTGGTATGCCGGCAGCCCGATGGACGGCGCCCGCCTCAAGGCCGACGTCGCCTTCGAGCTTTTCGACCTGCTCGATGCGCCGTTCTTCTGCTTCCACGATGCCGACGTTGCGCCGGAGGGTGCGAACCTCAAGGAGAGCATCAAGAACCTCCGCACCATCACCGACATCTTCGCAAAGAAGATGCAGAGCTCGCGCACCAAGCTGCTCTGGGGCACCGCCAACCTCTTCTCCAACCGCCGCTACATGGCGGGCGCCGCGACCAATCCCGATCCGGAGGTCTTCGCCTACGCCGCGGGCCAGGTCCGCGCCATGCTCGAGATCACCCATGAGCTCGGCGGCGCCAACTACGTGCTGTGGGGCGGCCGCGAGGGGTACGAGACGATCCTCAACACCGACGTGCTCAAGGAGCGCGACCAGGCGGCCCGTTTCCTGACTCTGGTGATCGAGCACGCCAAGAAGATCGGCTTCAAGGGCCAACTCCTGATCGAGCCCAAGCCGCAGGAGCCGACCAAGCACCAGTACGACTACGACGTCGCGACGGTCTACGGCTTCCTCAAGACCTATGGGCTCGAGAAGGAAGTGAAGTGCAATATCGAGGTCGGCCACGCCTTCCTCGCCGGCCACTCGTTCGAGCACGAGCTGGCGGTCGCCCGTTCGCTCGGCATGCTCGGTTCGGTCGATGCCAACCGTAACGACCTGCAGTCCGGCTGGGACACTGACCAGTTCCCCAACAACCCCGGCGAGATGGCGCTTGCCTTCTACCAGATCCTCAAGCAGGGCGGCCTGGGCAGCGGCGGCTTCAACTTCGACGCCAAGGTCCGCCGCCAGTCGATCGATCCCGAGGACCTGCTCCATGGCCATATCGGTGGGCTCGATGTCCTCGCCCGCGGCCTGAAGGGTGCCGCCGCGATGATCGCAGATGGCGCCTATGATCGCGTACTCGAGGAGCGCTACGCCGGCTGGAACCAGAACGGCGCTAAGGCGATGCTCTCGGGCGGCCGCACGCTCGAGCAGATCGCCGACTGGGTGGAGAACGAGAACATCAGTCCCCAGCCCAGGTCGGGACGGCAGGAGTACCTCGAGAACCTCGTCAACCGGTTCGTGTGAGGCCTTAGCCCTCTCCCCTCTAGGGAGAGGGAAAAAAGGATTGTCATGCCCCTCGTTCGCAACCCCATCCTGCCCGGCTTCAACCCCGATCCCTCGATCTGCCGGGTGGGCGAGGACTACTACATCGCGACCTCGACCTTCGAGTGGTACCCGGGCGTGCAGATCCACCACTCGCGCGATCTCGCCAACTGGGAACTAGTCGCGCGGCCGCTGAACCGGGCGAACCAGCTCGACATGCGGGGCGAGCCCGACAGCTGCGGCGTCTGGGCGCCGGACCTCTCCTACGCCGACGGCAAGTTCTGGCTGGTCTATACCGACGTCAGGCGCAAGGAAGGCTCGTTCAAGGACGCGCACAACTACATCGTCACCGCGCCCTCGATCGAAGGACCCTGGAGCAATCCGGTCTACGTCAACTCCTCGGGCTTCGATCCCTCGCTGTTCCACGACGACGATGGCCGAAAGTGGTTCGTCAACATGATGTGGGACCACCGGGTGCGGCCGCTGCTCTTTGCCGGCCTCGCGCTGCAGGAGTACGACGCGGCGGCGGGCAAGCTGACCGGGCCGCGCCCCAACATCTACCAGGGCACCGAACTCAAGCTCGTCGAAGGTCCGCACCTCTATAAGCGCAACGGCTGGTACTACCTGCTCACCGCCGAGGGGGGCACCGGCTACGAGCACGCCTGCACCTTCGCCCGGTCGCGCACCATCGACGGGCAGTACGAAACACACCCGGCAAAGCACATCATCACCGCCAAGGATGCGCCGCAGAATGCGGTGCAGCGTGCCGGCCACGGCTCGATCGTCAACACGCCGGACGGGAGCACCTACGTCGTCCACCTCATGGGGCGGCCGACCACCGACCAGAAACGCTGCGTCCTTGGCCGCGAAACCGCGATTCAGGAAGCCGAGTGGCGCGATGACGGCTGGCTGTGGGTCAAGGGCGGTCCGGTGCCGCGCCTCGAGGTCGACGTTCCCGGCACCCGAGACGACTCCGGCTACTGGGCCGAGCAGCACTACGATTTCGACGGCGAACTGCCGGCGGACTTCCAATGGCTCCGCACGCCGGAGCCAGAGCGCATCTTCAGCTGCGGCGGTGGCAAGCTGCGCCTCATTGGTCGTGAGTCCATTGGCTCGTGGTTCGAGCAGGCGCTGGTTGCGCGCCGCGTCACCCACTTCTCGTTCGACGCCGAGGTCACGCTCGAGTTCGCGCCCACCGACGAGCGCCAGTTCGCCGGGCTGACGCACTACTACGGCCGCTACTGCTTCCACTACATGACGGTCACCGCCCACTCCGATGGCCGCCGCGAGCTGCTGCTGATGAGCTCGCCCGCCTCCCAGCCGGACGGGAATATCGTCTTCCCCGCCGAACCGGTGGCCTTGCCGCAGGATGGTCCGATACGGCTCAAGCTCGAGGTGCGCGGCCCGTCGCTCCAGTGCTTCTACGCCCCCGGCATCGGCGGCAACTGGCAGCCGGTCGGTCCGGTACTCGACGCCTCGCTGATTTCCGACGAGGCGGGGCCGCACGGCGAGCACGGCAATTTCACCGGCGGCTTCGTCGGGGTCGCGGCGAGCGACCTCAACGGCACCGCGCTGCCGGCCGATTTCACGGACTTCATTTATCGTCCGGTGCGGCACGAGACGGACCGGTATTGAGAAGCCGGTGCGCCAACCACAACCCGGCCTGCGGCCGGCTTCCCCTTTGCTGGGGGAGGTGACCCGGTGCCAACGGCAAAGCCTGGGGCCGGCTTTGCCACGGCGTCCCTGCCTGGGCCGGGGTGCTCGTGGCGGGAAATCCGCGGCGGGGGGTGACACCGCGGACTGCAATCGCCACAAGGTAGGAACCCAAGGCCGGAGGCACGCTTGACCGTTACGCTCAGTTTCCACGGTGCCGCCGGCACCGTCACCGGCTCGTGCTACCGGATCGTCCACGCCAAGGGCCAGTTCCTCGTCGACTGCGGGCTGTTCCAGGGCAACAAAACGGTCCGTGAGCTCAACGAGAAGCCGTTCCCCTTCGACCCCAAGGCGATCGACTACGTGCTGCTGACCCACGCCCATATCGACCATTGCGGGCTTCTGCCACGACTGGCTGCGCAGGGCTTCGCCACGCCGATGTGGATGACCGAGCCGACGGCGGGGCTGCTCGAGTTCCTGCTGCCGGACGCGGCGGGAATACAGGAAAGCGAGGCGGAGCAGGAGACCAAGAAGCTGAGCCGACGCGGCGAGGCGCCTGCCGAACCGCTTTACACCGCCGAAGACGCGGCTGCGGCGCTCAAGCTGCGCAAGACCGTGCACTACGAGGAGTGGATCACTCCCGGACCGGGTGTGCGCGCGCGGTACTGGAACGCCGGCCACATCCTCGGCTCCGCCTCGATCGAGGTGGAAGTCGAGGACGAGGGCAAGACGGTGACGATCCTGTTCTCGGGCGACATCGGGCCGGACGAGAAGGTGTTCTACCAGAACCCGACGGCGCCGAGCGGCTTCGACTACATCCTCTCTGAATCGACCTATGGCGGCCGCGAGCGGGACGACTACACGCTGCTGCAGCGCCGCGAGGCGCTCAAGCTCGAGGTCAACGAAGCGCTGGCGCGCGGCGGCAACCTCGTGATCCCCGCCTTCGCGGTCGAGCGCAGCCAGGAGTTGCTGCACGACATCGGCTACCTCATCAAGACCGGCGAGATCTCGCCCCAGCTGGTGTTCCTCGACAGCCCGCTTGCGAGCAAGGTGACCGGCGTCTACGAGAAGTACGCGACGATGTTCGAGGACACCGAGCTCTCGGCGTCCGAGCTCTTCAACGACCCGCGCTTCCGCATCGTCGAGGCGGTCGAGGAGAGCAAGGCGATCAACTCGATCCGTGGCGGCGCGATCATCATGTCGGCGTCGGGCATGGCCGATGCGGGCCGGATCAAGCATCACCTGCGCAACAACCTGCCGCGCGCCAACGCCACCGTGCTCTTCGTCGGGTACCAGGCGCAGGGCACGCTTGGGCATATCATCCAGTCGGGCGCCCGCGAGGTGACGATCCACGGCCAGATGGTGCCGGTCCGCGCGCGCATCCGCTCGCTGGGCAACTACTCCGCTCACGCCGATCATTCCGAGCTCATGGCCTGGATCAAGGCGCGGCTCCCGGCGCACGGGGCGGTGTTCCTCACCCATGGCGAAGACGAGGAGCGCGCCGCATTGCGCGCGGCGCTGATCGCCGAACACGACCTCGGCGGCGACCAGGTGATCGTCCCGCAACTCGACGATGCGGTGGAGCTCAGTGCCCGCGGCATTGCGGCGGTTGCCCGCCCCAAGGCGCCGCGCATCGATCCGCGGGAGATGGCGCGCGACTGGCACAACGAATATGCCAGCTTCATCATCGATCTCAGCCACACGCTCCAGAACGCTCCCTCCGACGGCGAGCGCCTCGCGCTAATGGCCGCCGTACGGAGCCAGCTGGATGCGTCAGGACCGAAAGCCGCCCCGGCTCAACCCCGCCCCATCACCGGCGAAGTGCGCGGCGAACCGGGCGGAGAATAGCCCGGCGCCAGACGAGGGGGATTACCACTCGCTGCCCGCGCTGGGGTCCATCAGCGTGTGCACCCGGTCGGCGCCCCGCCGGGCGAGCTTGAGCATCAGCGCCTTGCGCCGCGCGCCGGCCATCGGGTTCTCGTCGGCCATGCGCAGGATCGCCGCATCGTGGCCGTCGGCTGCGATCAGCCCCTCGCTCTGCGGGAAGATGCCCGGGTCGAGCTCGGGGGGCTTGGCAAAGAAGAAGCGGTCGCAGAACTCCTTGTATTGCGGCCACTTGCGGTCGACCTGGAAGTCGACCAACGACGACTTGATCTCGACGATCCAGATCTCGCCGCGCGGCCCGACGCCGAGCACGTCGGCGCGGCGGCCGTTGCTCAGCGGGACTTCGGCGTAGCAGCAGAAATCGTGCTCGGCCCGCAGCATCCGCATCACCCCGCGCTGCACGCGCAGCGCCGTCGGCGATTGCCGCAGGTCGACGATCTGCGGCAGCTCAGGCATCCGGCTTGAACTGGGCGGCGGGCGGGATCACCGCGATGCCATCGGGTTCGGGCGTGTGCGGGATCGGCTTTCTGCCCAGCGACTGCGCCAGAGCGAAGCTGAGCACGATCAGAGGCAGGCCGATGCCGAACGACCAGCGGATGCCCCAGTGCTCGGCGATGAAGCCCAGGAGCGGCGGTCCGAGCAGGAAGGCGACGAACGAGGTCTGCGCCAGCGCCGCGACGTTGTAGGCGGCGGGGCGGTCGGTGCGCTGCGCTGCCGCCGACATGGCGAGCGGGAAGATCACGGAGGTGCCGATGCCCATGAGCGCGAAACCGACGAGCGCCAGCCAGTCCGACTGGGTGAAGAATACCATCAGCGTCCCGACCCCGAGCACGCCCAGCAGCACCCGCGAGACCGCGGTCGGGCTGTAGCGCTCGACGAAGCTGTCGGCAAAGAACCGCGTCAGGGCCTGCGTGCCGGCGCCGAGCGCCACGGCGAAGCCGGCGATGAACGGGCTCACATCGAAGATGTCGCGCATGTAGATCGCCGACCAGTCGATGCCGGCGCCTTCGAGGATCATCGCCGAAAGCGTGACGGCGACGAGGACGAGAATGCCCGAGCTCGGGGCTGCAAAGCGCGGTGCGGCATCGGTGTTGCCGCCGGTGCGGGCCGGCGCGGGGTTGAACCGCCCGAGCACCACCGCCACCCCGAGCGCCACGACCGGGACCATGAGGAGCAGGTGGACCTGCGGCGCGAGGTGCGTCTGGGCGATGACCGCCGAGACAATGCCCGAGGCGAAGAAGCCGAAGCTCCAGAAGGCGTGCGCCCGGTTCATGATCCGGCGCCCCACGAGGTGCTCGGTGCGGTCCGCCTCGAGGTTGAGGATGATCTCGATGCAGCCGATCAGCAGGCCGACCGGCAGGAGCAGGAGGAAGAAGGCGAGGGGGCCGGTGGCGAAGGTCGCGAGTGCGTAGAGCAGCGCCAGCGCCGGGATCAGGCCGAGAATGGCGCGGCGATAGCCGATCCGCTCGAGCAGGGGGGCCGCAAAGGTCAGCGAGATCAGCGTCCCGACGGCACCGCCGATCAGCCCGAACCCGAGCGCCCCTTCGGCGACGCCCATGGCGCGCTGGATGTCCGGCAGGCGCGGCGGCAGGCTTCCCATCGTGAACGAATAGACGAAGAAGCCGCCATAGACGCGCATCTGCGGCGGCAGCGAAAGACCGAACTGCATGGGAGGACCTGCTGGAAAGAAGCGCAGAGCTTTAGCCAAAACGTTTTGGCCCGGCAAGGCGGCGAAGAGTGGGCGAGCGAAAGCGCCCGGCGGGCGTGCCCCGGGGTATGCGGTCGTCTATCCGCACCTTGAAGGGGCGAGCGCCGGCGGGGCTTTCGCCCTGCGGGTAGTCCGCGTTTGAGTGGGGCTTGGCCCCGCCGACGCGTATGGGGTCTGCGTGAGGCCGGAACGCGAAGGTGCGGATTACTGCCCTCCCTGGGGGGCTCGCCGCCGGTCCGCGCCTGGGCCTGCCACGGGACGACTCCCGTGACCCCCATTCCCAGGACCCGGATGAGAGCTCAGCCGCGCTCGTGACGATCGCGGC
>JAEZBF010000088.1 GCA_023427545.1 Pseudomonadota bacterium | reverse complement strand
AAGCCGCCGGCTTGGACCGGCGGGCGGCTTTCGCTATCCTGCCCTCCGGGGGAGATCACCAGATGGACGACGGCCTGCTGCTCTCGATGCAGGGCATCGACAAGCGCTTCGCCGGCATTCCCGCGCTAAGCCAGGCGTCGCTGAGCATCCGTCGCGGAGAGGTCCACGCCCTTGTCGGCCAGAACGGCGCCGGCAAATCGACCCTCATCAAGGTGCTGACCGGCTACCACCGCAAGGATGCCGGCGAGGTGCTGTTCCAGGGCCGCCCCTTCGAGGTCAACTCGCCCCAGCAGGCCCAGAAGGCCGGCATCAGCACGATCTATCAGGAGATCAACCTGGTGCCGCTCCGCAGCGTCACAGAGAACATCTGCCTGGGCCGCGAGCAGCGCCGCTACGGCCTGCTCGACTGGAATTCCATGCACGTCGAGGCCGAGCGCCTGCTTAACCGCTTTTCGATCCGCATCGACGTGCGGCGCCCGCTGATGGATTTCTCGACCGCCACTCAGCAGATGGTGGCGATCGCCCGCGCCATCGGCTTCTCCGCCCGCCTTGTCATCATGGACGAGCCGACGTCCTCGCTCGACGAGCAGGAGGTCGCAGTGCTCTTTGGCGTGATCCGCCAGCTCAAGGCCGACGGCGTTTCGGTGATCTTCGTCTCCCACAAGCTCGATGAGCTTTACGAAGTCTGCGACCGCGTCACCATCATGCGCGACGGCCGCACCGTGCGCAGCGCCGACATGACCGATATCGGCAAGCTCGAGCTCGTCTCGCAGATGCTCGGACGTGACGTCAGCAAGGCCGAGGGGCACGCCACCGCCTTTACCGGGCGCAGCGCTGGCCATACCGGCGGCACAGCGCTGGTGGCCGATCACCTCGCCGCCGGTCAGGCCGTTCAGGACGTTAGCTTCGAGCTCCGCCAGGGCGAGATCGTCGGCTTTGCCGGCCTGCTCGGCGCCGGCCGCACCGAAACCGCCCGCCTCGTCTTTGGCGCCGACAAGCCGCGCGCTGGCAAAATGCGCCTCGCCGAAACGCCTTACGCGCCGCAGCAGCCGCGCGACGCCATCGCTGCCGGCCTCGGCTTTGTTACCGAAGATCGCAAGCTCGAGGGCATCGTCCCCGAGCTCACCGTCGCCGAGAACATGACCCTCTCCCTGCTGCCCCGCATCAGCCCGCGCGGCATCGTCAGCGAAGCCAGGCAGCGCGAGATCGTCTCCCGCTTCATCAAGGAGCTCGGCATCAAGTGCTCGGGACCGGATCAGAAGATCCGCGAGCTGTCAGGCGGCAACCAGCAGAAGGTGTTGCTTGCACGCTGGCTCGCCATGAACCCCAAGATCCTCATCCTCGACGAGCCCACGCGCGGCATCGACGTCGGTGCCAAGGGCGAAATCCAGCGCCTCGTTCGCGGCCTCGCCGATGAGGGCCTCGCGGTACTGATGATCTCCTCCGAGCTCGAGGAGGTCGCCGAGGGCGCCGACCGCATCTTCGTCCTGCGCGACGGCCGCACCGTCGCCGAGCTCTCGGGCGAGGGCATCACCGAGGACGCCATCCTTGCCGCCATGGCGCGCGGCCACACCGACCACGCCGAGGTGGCGGCATGAGCGAAGTCATGCCCAACGCCACCGCGGCGCGCCGGCCGAGCGATGTGACGCGGCTCCTCGACTTCCTCTCGCGCTACGGCACGCTGATCGCGCTGCTGCTGCTCATCGTCTTCAATCTCTTCTTCACACGCAATTTCGCAACGGTGCAGACGCTCAACGTCAACCTCACCCAGGTCTGCACCATCGTGATCGTTGCCGTCGGCATGACGCTGGTGATCGGGACCGGCGGCATCGATCTATCGGTCGGCTCGATCATGGCCATCGCCGGTGCCCTCGCGCCGCTGATCTTCCTCAACCCGGTCTTCGGCCCCAACATCGCGCTCGCTGTCGCCGTGGCGATGGTGACCGCGATCCTCGTCGCGACGCTGTGCGGCCTGTTCAACGGCTGGCTCGTGGCGCAATTCCGAATCCAGCCGATCGTCGCGACCCTCGTGCTCTTCATCGCCGGCCGCGGCATCGCGCAGGCTATGACCAATTCCAACCTCCAGGTCTTCAAGAACCCCGAGTTCCAGTGGATCGGCCTCGGCCGCCCGCTCGGCGTGCCGGTCCAGGTCATCATCATGGTCATCCTGGTGCTGGTCGCTGCCTGGATGCTGCGGCGCACCCTCTTCGGCCGCAACATCCTCGCCGTCGGCGGCAACGAGCGCGCCGCCGAGCTCGCCGGCATTCGCGTGAGGCGCGTCAAGCTCGCCGTCTACGCCATCTCCGGCTTCTGTGCCGGCATAGCCGGGCTCGTCTCGATCGCCATCGTCTCCGCCAGCGACGCCAACCTCGTCGGCCTCGGCATGGAGCTGAACGCCATCGCCGCCGTCGCCGTCGGCGGCACACTGCTGAGCGGCGGCCGCGCCACCATCATCGGCACGCTGCTCGGCGCGCTGACCATCCAGCTTGTCCAGTATACGCTGCTCTCGAACGGCGTCCCCGACGCGGCCGCCAAGGTGGTGAACGCCGCGATCATCGTCCTCGCCGTCTGGCTGCAGCAGCAGGGGCGCCGCGCATGAACCGCGCACGCCTCGCCCGCGTCGTCGGCACCTACGGCGTGCTCATCGCGCTCGCCGCGCTCATCTTCTTTGGCTGGTGGCGCTACACCGGCTTCCTCAGCGCCTTCAACATCTGGAGCGTACTCCGCTACAACTCGATGTTCGCGCTCGTTGCGCTCGGCATGTGCTTCGTCATCATGACCGGCGGCATCGATCTCTCCGTCGGCTCGACCGCCGCGCTCGGCAGCGTCGCCGCCGCGCTGCTCAGCCCCTACGGCATCCTCCCCGGCGCCGCCGCGGGCATCGGCGTCGGTCTCATCGTCGGCATCCTCAACGGCCTGCTGGTGACGAGACTCAACATCATGCCGTTCATCGCCACGCTTGCGACCATGCTCGCCGCGAGCGGCTCCGCCCTGCTGCTCGCGGGCAATGCGTCCGTCTCGGTGTCCTACGAAAGCGGCTTCACCTGGCTTGGGCAGGGCAACCTCTGGGTGCTGCCGGTCCCCATGATCATCGCCGCCATCGCCTACATCGTGGGCTCGATCACGCTCAACTACACGAGCTTCGGTCGCACCGTGCTCGCGATCGGCGGCGGCGAGGATGCCTCGCGCATGATGGGCCTGCGCACCGATCTCGTGAAGTTCCTCGTCTACCTGATGAGCGGCGGCCTTGCCGGCTTTGCCGGCGTGCTGCTCGCCGCCCAATTCGGCGCCGGCCAGCCCATCGAGGGCGTCGGCTGGGAGCTCTTTGCCATCGCTTCCGTCGTCGTCGGCGGCACCCTCCTGACCGGCGGCTCGGGCTCGGTGGTCACCACCCTCGCCGGCGTCCTGCTGCTCGGCATCCTGTTCAACGTCCTCAACTTCGAGAACGGCATGGGCTGGATTTCGCTGTCAGCGGCTTGGCAATCGGTGGTGCGTGGCCTCTTCCTCCTCGCCGTGGTTACCCTTCAGGCCCGGCTTACCCGCGGCCAGGCGCAGGGCGGCGCGACGGCCTAGGCGAGCGTCAGCTGCACCTTGCAGGCGCGGCTGCGGTCGCCCGCCAGCTCGAACGCCGCAACGGCATCGCTGATCGCAAAGCTTGCGGTGATCATCGGCCGCACGTCGATCCGCCCGCTCGAGATCAGCTCGGCCGCCCAGGCGAACTCGGGATGGAAGCGCTGCGAGCCACGCAGCACGATCTCCTTGCCCACCAGCTGGCTCAGCGGCAGTGTCGCCTCGCCGGCGATGCCGACCTGCACCAGCGTGCCGCGCGGCCGCAGCACGGCGATGTTGGTTGCGATCGCCGCCTGGTTGCCCGAACACTCGAACGCGACGTCGAACTGCCCCTTGTCGCGCTTGTCCGCGTCGAGCCCGCCGGGATTGGCGCGCACGTTTACGGTGCGAGTCGCCCCCATTCGTTGCGAAATCGCGAGCGCCGCGTCCTCGATGTCCGTGGCCACGATCTCGCGCGCTCCCGCCATCCGCGCCACCGCCACGACAAGCACGCCGATCGGCCCCGAACCCGAAACGATCACCTGCTTGCCCGCCACCGGTCCCGCCTGGTTCAGCGCGTGCAGGCATACCGAGAGCGGTTCGGTGCAGGCCGCCTCCGCCGCAGAGATATCATCGCTCATAGCCACCGCCCGGCGGGCGTCGATCACCATCCACTCGCGAAACCCGCCCTGCTCATGCGGCATGCGCATCGCGCTGCCCAGGAAATGCATGTCGAGGCAGTGCTGCGGCGCGCCGGCGAGGCAGAACGCGCATTGCCCGCACGGCAGGCTGGGGTTCACGGCCACCAGCGTTCCCGCCACCGGCCCCTCGACGCCCGGCCCGAGCGCATGCACCCGGCCTGCCATTTCGTGCCCGAGGATGATCGGTTCGCGCACCCGCACCAGCCCGAAGCCGCCGTCGTGGTAGTAGTGGAGGTCCGAGCCGCAGATGCCGCCCGCCGCCATGCGCAGCAGGATCTCGCCCGGCCGCGGCTCGGGAACAGCCAGTGTCTCGATCTTCAGATCATGCGCCCGCTCGAGCCGAACCACGCGGCTGCTCAGTTCCGTCACGTCACCCTCCCGGTTTTTGCGGCAACCTAGCAGATGAAGTCCGGCAGGCGAGGGGCATCCGAACCCGCCCGGCGGCGTTTGTTTGACGCACCGGAGGACCGCGTGAGCGTCGAATTCGTCACCGAGACCCAGGCTATCGAGGACGCGTGGTGGACGCTCTGGCGTGCCAATCCCCTGGCCACGCCGTTCCAGAGCCCGGCCTGGCTGCTCCCCTGGCGCGACCAGTTCGGCGGCGAGAGATCCGGCGTGCTGGTCGTTCGCTCAGGTGGCGAAGCGGCCGCCTTGCTGCCCGTGTTCGCCTACGAGGGACGCTGGCTGCTCTGGGGCGCCGGCACCTCCGACTGGCTCGATGCTATCTACCGGCCGGACCTGCGGCCTGAGCTCCTGACCCCCGCCATCGCCACCCTCGATGGCTCACTCGATCTCTTCCAGCTGCCCGAGAGCTCGCCGCTACGTCATGCACCGCTCCCGCCCGGCTGGACCGGTGTAGACAGCCACGGTGCCAGCTGCGTCGTCCTCGATCTCGCTGCCGCGCTACCCCGCAACATCACGCAGAACCTTGCCTACTACCGCCGCCGCGCAGCCCGCGCCGGCGTCGGCGAGGTCGTGCGGGTAGGGCCCGATGCTTTCGACGTATTGGTCGATCTCCACACCCGCCGCTGGCGGCTGGACGAGGAGCCAGGCGTTCTTGCCGACCCGCTCGTGCTCGCCTGGCACCGTGCCGCCCTGCCGCGGCTCCAGACGGCCGGCATGCTGCGGCTTTACGGTCTCCAGCGCGAGGGCCGGATATGTGCCGCCCTATACGTCGTCACCGCCCACGGCCGGGCCTGCTACTACATCGGCGGCTTTGATCCCGACCTTTCCGAACTCGGCCTTGGCACCATCCTCGTCGGCCACGCCATCGAAGACGCGCGCCGCGAGGGCGTCCACACCTTCGATTTCCTGCGCGGCCAGGAGCCCTACAAATACCGCTGGGGAGCCACCGACCACGCCACCTACGCCCGCCTCCTCACCCCACCCTGAGCGGCACAGCACATCCAACCCACAAGAGTCATTCCCGCGAACGCGGGAATCCATCCTTATGCGTCTCCCTGGGCACCAACGGGTGAAACTACGTCAAAACCCGCTGCGCCGCCCCCATCCGCGCCAACCCCTCATACGCCGCGAAATACCCCTCCACCATCCGCTCGCGCGAGAACCGTCGCCGCGCCTCCTCCCGGCAAACGTCCGGGTCGATCTCGCCCACCCGCAGCATCGCCGCCGCCATCTCGTCCACGTCCCTGACGATGAACCCGGTCCGCCCGTGCTCCACCACTTCCGGCAGCGCCCCATTCCCGAACGCAACCACTGGCGTGCCGCAGGCGAGCGCCTCCATTGCCACCAGCGAACTCGTCTCCTCGGCGAGGCTGGGGACGACGAGACACCGCGCCGCGTTGAGGAAGCGGCGCTTGCGCGTGAACCCCAGCGGCCCGAGGAACCGTCGTCGCAAGTCGAGGCGCGGAACCACCTCGGTCTCGAAGTAGCGCCGGTGCGCCTCATAGTCGTAGACGCGGCCGCCGATCAGCAGCGGCAGGTCCGCGCGCTTTGCGGCATCGAGCGCAAGGTGGATGCCCTTCTCGGGGCAGATGCGGCCCAGCACCAGCGCAAAGTTCCGTCGAGCGTGCCGGCCCGCCAGCGCGGCGGTGTCCACGCCGTTGGCGATCGGCGCCATCAGCCGCGCCCCCGCCGGTGCGCTCAGGTGCTGCGCCGCGGAAACAGTATGCAGCCAGAGATCGTCCCGCGGGGCCGTCAGGACCTCTGCCGGGTACCAGCCGAGCGGCAGGTGCAGGGTTACCAGCGTCGGTCCGCGACCGGGCAGGTAGGCGTGGAAGTCGATGCCGTGGAGATGGACGACGTCGACCCGATAGTCCGCCATCGCCGATGCGATCGCCGCACGGTGTCGCGCCTGCGCGCGCTGCCGCACGGCCTCATTCAGCGCACCGTTCTCTGCTGGCACCGCAAGCAGCGTGCCCGCCACCTGCGAGCCCTCGCAGGCGATCACCAGCGATCGATGTCCGGCTGCCACCAGCGCCCGGTCGAGCAGCGACAGGACCTGCTCGGCACCCCCTACCGCGTCCGGCCCGACCGGCGCCAGCGGGTAGGCAACGCTGAGCACCGTTAGTCTCATCGCCTCAGACCGAGCTCCGTGAGCGCCTTTCGCGCTTCGTCCATCCAGCCCGCCGCGGTGATCCCCAGGTGCCAGTTCTCGTAATTGATCCGCCCTTCATTGGGCGGCTCGGAGAAGTCGTAGTCCGGCGCCCGGCGGAAGCTCTCGTTACGGCTCTGGAAGTTGCTGCTCGTCCGCCCGAACAGCCGCAGCTGGGAGGCGTGCCGGCTCATCATCTGGTTCTTGAGCGCCAACTGATCTTCGCTCAGCCTCGAGACGTGCACCTGCGCGCCCGCCCCATTTTCGAAGCTCTGCGTGACGCGCCCGTCCCGGCCCAGCCGGTAGTAGGGCATCTCGACGAGCTCGGGTGGGGGCACGTCGCTATCGGCCATCAGCCGGCAGGCCGCATGCACCGCAAACGCCACCGCGTCGTGATCGGGATGCCCGCCCTCGTAGGCATGGGTGAACACGACCCAGGGCTTGCGCTCGCGGAACAGCGCCGCCAGCCGGCGGCTGATCTCCGGCAGTCGAAAGATCGGCTGCTGGTCCGGAACGCCGAAGGTGATCACCCGGTCGGCGGGGACACCCGCCAGCGAAACCGCCTCGACCAGCTCCGCCGCGCGGGCCGCGGCATAAGCCTCGGCCGTGTCGAACCCGACCTTGTTGGCGTCCCGCAGATCGCGCGGCGCGCCGTCGGTGACGATCACTACCGTTGCGCGGCTGAGCCGGGGCAGGTGGCCGCCGAAGGCATAGGTCTCGTCGTCGGGATGGGCGCCGACGAACATCACGCCTTCCCCGACCACTTCGAGGGCCCGCAGCAACAGGCCGCGGGCATCCTCCTGCTGTTCGCCGGTGGTCATCTCAAACGGCCGCGGCCAGCGTCTCGCGCGAGCTTGAGGCGGGGGCGTAGCGGTCGATCATCCAGGCGCAGAAATCGGCGAACCGCTGCGGCTCGCGCGGCGGGCTGGTGTGGTGCGGCGCCTCGCCCTCATGCTCGGGCGTGAAGCAGAACGTCACCGTCACCTCGAAGTCCGCCAGCGCGTCCATTTGCCGGTCGAACCAGTCGACCGCATTGGGCCGGAAGCTGTCCGCCCAGGACAGTCCGGTCCGCAAGTGGCGGACTCCCAGACGCTTGAGCCACGTGACGGCCTCCTGCAGGCGCGGGTCCTCGTAGTGGAACCATTGCATCAGCCCCATCGGTTCGCTCAGGCTGGTGAACGCCTCGAGTGCCGGCTTGGGCGTTCCATCCTCGCGCAGCAGCCCCATGTAGAAGTGCCGGTAATACGACGATCCCTCCGCCTCTTTATGGCGGGTCGTCGCCTCCCACGAGCTGGGCAGATCGAACAGGCTGTACCAGTGGATGCGCTGCGCCTTGCCCTGCAGCAGCTCGGCAGTTCGCCTGAGCCCCCAAGCCTGCACCTCCTCGTCGCCGAAGCTCGACACCCCCACCTCGGTCACCCAAACCGGAAGGTGCGTGACCGACCGGATCTCATCGATCTTGTTAGGCCACTCCTTGAGTTGCCACAGGTTCCAGTCGAGGGGAAACCCGTGCACCGCCACCGCATCCATCCGGTCGAGCGCGCCGTGGTCGCGCAGCCTCGTCACGAACCCCGGATCGATCGGGGACATCCCGCCGATCATCTTCGTGATGCGCGGATTGACGCTTTCGATCGCCCCGGCCGCGAGGTTCACCATCCCCGCAAACTTGCTCCAGTCGGGGTCGAGCTCGGGGTCCCAGTGCGACTTGTTGTTGGGCTCGTTCCAGAGCATTGCCGCTTCTATGGTCATGCCGGCCTCCCCTTTGCCGGATAGACCGGCCTGGCGTCGTCGCGCTGCTGGGACACCCGGCAGATATAGACCTCGGCCTCGGGATGCGCCTCGATCGTGAAGCCGGCGCTTCGCAGCATCGCCTCGACGCCCGCCCGGTTGGGCACCCACCAGTTCGTCGGATCGTCGGCATATCGGTGCTCGATAAAGTGCATTTTGGGGAACTCCGGCTGGTCAAACAGCTCGGTGTTCCAGAACGGATAGTTCTCCGCGACCTCCGCGACCTCGTTGCTCCCCCGCTGCATCGACTGGAACACCAGCATGTCGCGCGCCACGTGCTCGCGGATCAGGTCGAGGGCCAGCAGCGGGTGCCGCAGGTGGTAGAGCACGCCCATGAAGATGACGACGTCGAACGTCTCCCCCAACGCTCCCACGTCGTAAACTGATAGCTTGCGAAACTCGATCTCGAGGCCCGTCACCTCGGCGGCAAAGCGCGCCTGCGCCAGGTAGTCCTCGTCGAAGTCGACGCCCAGCACCCGGGCGGCGCCGCGGCGCTTCATCTCCATCGAGTAGAAGCCGCCGTTGCAGCCGATATCGAGCACCGACTTGCCGCTGAGATCGGCCGGGATTGCGCCCGAGAACTTCCGCCACTTGATGTTGGGATAGTCGCCCAGGAAATGATCGGGGGCGGTCCGCACGCCGCCCAGCTCCATGTTGTGGAACCAGGGCCTCAGCGCCTGAACGCGCTCCTCGATTTCGGCGGTGGTGAGCTCCATCAGTGGCCTCCTTGCGAGTTCGCGAGGGATGTCTGGTCGCGGCTGGGCGCCGTCCGCGCTGGCGGAACGGAGTCCGGGTACAGCGCCAGCAGCGCGCTGGCCCGCTTGTAGCCATCGATCGTGCCGACATCGACGTAGGAGAGCCCCGCCTTCACCCCCACCGCCTCTCCGCCAGCCGCGATGTAGGCGTTGACCAGCGTCCCGAGGAACTCGTCGGAGGAGCTTCGCGCCAGCCACAGCCGGCGCAGCTCGTGCAACACCCGGCCGGGCATCTTGATCGCCCCCCAGATCCAGTGCGAAAGGGCATCCTCCCGCATGACCTGGATGTCGAGGACCCGGTCGTTCTCGCCCACCACCACGGCATCGAAGAACTGCGGGTGGTCCACCGGAAACAGCAGGAACGACAGCTTGTCGTCCGGCAGCTTGGAGAACCCCTCGAGCGGGAACCAGATCGTGTCCGGCAGCCCGATCAGCACCGGCTCGTCGTCGCGCACCAGCGGAGCGGCGCGAAAAATGGCGTCGCACAGCCCGCTCGCATCTGGTTGAACCACATAAACAGTTGAAGCTGCAGCGAAACTGTTCCCATAATATTCCAGTATGTCCGACTTCCCCCGCCCGATGACGAAGCAAATCTTGTCGGCGCCCCCCGCAATCATCCGGTCGACTAGGTACTCACTGACGGCGCAGGGCCGCTCGCCCATGGCATCGCGGCGGCTGCCAACCGGCAGCAGCTCCTTGGAAAAGCCGAGCGGCTGGATGCGGGTGCCGCGGCCGGCAGCGGGGATGATGCCCAGCATGGCTCAGGCCTCCAGCGCCATGGCGGGCGCTGTCCGCGCGCTCGCCGACAGGATTGCCTCGAACTCCGCAGCACGTTTCGCCGACGTATGCTCAGCCAGTACCCGCTCCCGCCCATTTCGCGCGATCCGGCTGCGTTCCCCCTCGCTGATCGACAGCGCCTCCAAGGCGTCCTTGGTCAAACGCACGCCAATCACCTCTTCGCCGGGGAGGAAGAAATTCTCGAGCCCCGGCCACAGGTCGGTGACGATTGCCGCGCCGCACGCCGCTGCCTCGAACAGCCGGCCCGACGGACACCAGCCCATTGCCGCCATGTCGGAGCGGGTCACGTTCAGCGTCAGCCGCGACGACGCATAGAAGTCCGGGTGGTCCTCGGGCGGCAGGTGCCGCACGAAGCGGATGTTTTCGGTCCACGGGAAGTCGTGCGGATACTGCGCGCCGGCAATGACGAAGCTCAGCTCTGGCCGCAGACGTGCCGGCTCGACCAGCAACGCCTCGAGTGCCCGCTGCCGGTCGGCCGCATAGGTGCCGATGTAACTGAGATCTCCCGCGAACTCCGGCCGAGCCGCCCCGGGACGGTGGACATCGGGATCGACGTGACCGTAGAGCGCCGCCGTCCTGCGGGCGCCAAGGAGGCTGTGCAGGTCGTCCAGCGCCTCCCCACCGGTATAGCTCAGCACCAGGTCGAACGGACTCAGGCCCTCAGTCGGAAGGTAGTTGACTGTGTTGCCGCGCTTGAGCTGCGACAGCGTCACCGGCGTGTCGAGGTCGTAGAACACCCGCAGCGCCGACCTCGTTTCCCAGACCAGCCGGCTCGCCGCCACGCCATCGGGGCAATACGACGTGACCAGCGCAGCGTCCGCAGCCGCGACATCCGCTTCGGCTCGCCGCCGCACCTCGCCCCAGCTTTCGTAAAGCACGAGCTCGCCGCCTTCGAGCCAGTTGCGATCGCGCGTGTCGCGGTAATATTGCACGTCCTTCTCGTAGAACGTCACGTTCCAGCCGCGCCGGCCGAGTTCGCGGATCAGTCCGCGCCAGAGCGTCGCGTGGCCGTTGCCCCACGAGGAGCTGACCGTCAGCCCGAAGATCACGAGACGCATTAGGCCACCACCTCGTTGAGGGTGAGCAGCTTGGCGCCCCACTCGCCGGTCACCAATGTGCTGATCGAGGCCGGCCCCACCTCAAACCGATTCCATGCATCGATCGGCAGGCCCAGCACGTGCGAGACGATCGCCTTGATCACGTCGGCATGGGTGACCAGCGCCAGGGCAGCTCCCGAATAGGCAGCGGCGAGCCTTTCCATCAGGCCTAGCGCGCGTCGCTGGACATCCAGCATGGTTTCCCCGCCCGGCGTGCGGGTGACGCTGCGGGCCTCGTTCCAGCGCCGCCAGTGCCAATCCCGGTTGAGCGTGTCAAAATCCTTGCCCATCCACGCCTCGCCGAAGTCGATCTCGTCGAGTTCCAGCGCGACGCTGACTTCGGTAATGCCGGCGGCTTCGGCCACTGCCTGGGCAGTCTCTTGCGTTCGCTCCCGCGGACTGGCGTGGATCGCCGCGAAAGTTTCGCGCTTCATCCGCTCGCCAAGTCGCCTTGCCTGTGCCCGCCCGTTCTCACCCAGCCGCACACCGGGCATGCGACCTGCAAGATAGCCGCCGACATTGTCGTGTGCCGCATGACGCAGCAGGAAGAACGTCGTGGTCACTCCGCAGCCCCTCGCACCGGCTCGTCCTCGCCGGCGATGAAGCGCTCGGTCCGCTGCCGCGCCTCGTCGTCGGTGAACTGCTGCGGCGGCGACTTCATGAAGTAGCTCGAGGGCCCAACCAGAGGGCCCGCAAGTCCGCGGTCCAGCGCAAGCTTGGCGCAGCGGACGGCGTCGATCACGACGCCGGCCGAGTTCGGTGAATCCCAGACCTCGAGCTTGATCTCGGCATTGAGCGGCACGCCGCCGAAGGTGGTTCCTTCGAGCCGGATGTAAGCCATCTTGCGGTCGGTGAGCCACGGCACGTGATCCGAGGGCCCTACGTGAACGTCATTGGCCGGCAACGGGAGGTCGAGTTGGCTCGTCACCGCCTGCGTCTTGCTGATCTTCTTGCTCTCGAGCCGCTCGCGTTCGAGCATGTTGAGGAAGTCTGTGTTGCCGCCGAAGTTGAGCTGGTAGGTGCGGTCGAGCCGCACGCCACGCTCGCGAAAGAGGTTGGCAAGCATGCGGTGCACGATCGTCGCACCGACTTGGCTCTTGATGTCGTCGCCGATGATCGGCAAACCCGCCGCCGCGAAGCGCTGCGCCCATTCGGGTTTGCTTGCAAGGAACACCGGGATGCAGTTGACGAACGCACAGCCCGCTTCGAGCGCCTGGCGTGCATACCATTCGGTTGCCTGCTGAGACCCGACCGGTAGGTAACAGACCAGCACTTCCGTCTCGCTCTCGCGCAGAACCTTCTTTACGTCCGCGACCGGTTCGCGCGACTCCTCGACGATCTCGGTAAGATACTTGCCGATGCCATCGAGGGTCGGACCCCGGTGCACCGAAACGCCCGTGGGCTCCACGGCCGCAAACCGCTGGGTGTTGTTCGGTTCGGCGTAGATCGCCTCCGCGACGTCCCTCCCGACCTTCGTGTCGGCGACGTCGAAGGCCGCGGAAATCTCGATGTCATCGATATGGTAGCCGCCCAGATCGGCGTGCATCAGGCCTGGGATCGGTTCGTTGCCGCGCGCATCACGGTAGTAGGTGAGGCCCTGCACGAGGGACGACGCGCAGTTGCCGACGCCAACAACGCCGACGCGCACCTTCTTTGCGACCACGATGACGCTCCCTCGGCCGAACAGAAAGGTAAGTACCTCCGGCACAACTAGGCTTGGCCGTTTTGGTTCCTGTTTTGGGATCGAACCGCCGATCTGCTCGTTGCCTGCCGGGAGGCTTCATGCTGGTCTATGGCGACGTCGAGCGCACGGTTGATGCGGAGGAGTTGAAGCGGGCGTTGCGCTGTCGGCTAGCGGCCTTGGAGGAACCACCGCCTGATCTGAGCCGCCACGCCGATCTCGTCGCAACCTTCATTGCTGCTTCAGGTCTCGTGCAAGCCGCTATCGATGCGGAATTCGGGCACACTCAGTACGATGACGTTACGGTTACAGGTCGTGACGGCATGCTCATCCTCGAGCGCTTGGCTACCGCGGTCGTTTCCTCATGGACGAGACCCCGAGCACCGCTCCCGGATCTGCTTGCCACGCTCCCG
>JAEZBF010000008.1 GCA_023427545.1 Pseudomonadota bacterium | reverse complement strand
CGCAGACGATCCTCGCCTACGGGCTCAACAACCAGGCCCTGCCGGTTTCCAACGGCGCGCCGCTGCGGCTCCGCGTTGAACGCCAGCTCGGCTATAAATCGAGCAAGTACGTCCATACCATCGAGCTCGTGGATTCTTTCGCGCGGTGCGGCCGGGGGCAGGGCGGCTACTGGGAGGACCAGGGGTACGAATGGTATGCCGGCATCTAGGTCGGCTACATCGCTGACAGGATTTCGGCGAGCGTCGTCGCGTTCTTGATCGCGTAGCCGTTGAAATCGTTGTTGAAATAGATCCACACCCGCTTGGCGTCCACATCACGGATACGGCGCGCCCAATCGCTCAGCTCCTCGTCCGAGTAGTCGTGGCGGTACCAGTATTCGACGCCGTGGAAGCGGACGTAGATGTCGTCCGCAGTCCTGACCACCGGGTCCGGCAGGCGCGGCCCGCTGCACGAGCAGAAGATCGCACCGGCATCCCTGAACGCGGCGTAGACCTCGTCATTCCACCAGCTCGCGTGCCGAAATTCGACCACGTTGCGTCGGGCGGGATCGAGCTGGCCGAGGATGTTGCGCAAGCGTTCCGGCGAATAGTCGTAGCTCGGCGGCAGCTGGAACAGGAAGCAGCCCATCCGCTCGCCGAGCAGGTCTGCGATGTAGCCGAAGTCGCGCACCAGCGTCTCCGTACCCTCGAACTTGCGGATGTGCGTGATCAGCTCCGAAGCCTTGACCGTGTAGATCATGTCGCGGCCCTCCGCCTGCGTGCGCCAGGCCTCGACGCCCCGCAGCGTGGGCCACGAGTAGAACGGCGCGTTCAGCTCCACCGTGCTGAAGTGCTCGGCATAGTGGGCGAACCACTCCCTGGTCGGCATCTGGGTGGGATAGAACGTGCCCTTGAGGTGCCAGTAGAACCAACCCGAGCAGCCGATGTTGAGGGCCGGCGGCGATGAAGGTTCATGACGAAGTCCCGTCTCTTCGGCGAGCAGCCGCGCCTTGTGCATCTTGCCGGCCCGCAGCAGGGTGATCTCGCGCTGCTTGATGCGCCGCTCGGCCCGCCTGGCGCGGCGCTCTTCGATGGTCAGTGTCGCTGCTGCAGCCATGTCCCCAGAACAGGGCAGGCGGCAAATTGTTCAAGCGCAACGGCGATTTTCGCTCCGCGGCACGGCGCTTCCACGATTTCCCTTGCAATGCGACAGGGGCTCCCCCATATGCACGCCTAGTCACCGGCGGCCATTATCCTCCATTGCAGGATCGCCGCTTAAACTGGTGATGGACTTCTCTTCTTATCGACCAATGCGGTGAGCGGCGAAGTGGGCCCGGGACAGTTCCCGTGGCTGGAACCCGCACCCGCGACTCTCCCGTCGCTGTTGCATACCTTGGACCCGCGCCGCCCCGGATGGGCCAGGCGCGCTTTGGTGCATGAGCTTGGATCTCGCGCACCGCCACTACAGAAACGAACTCAATGACCAATACATTCGCTGAACTCGGCCTTTCCGCTCCGCTCGTTGCGGCGCTCGAGAAAGCTGGCTTCACCACCCCCACGCCGATCCAGGCGCAGGCCATCGCGCCGCAGCTGAGCGGCCGCGACATCCTGGGCATTGCCCAGACCGGCTCGGGCAAGACCGCGGCGTTCTCGCTGCCCATCCTCGATGGCATCAGCAAGCTGACCGGCCGCGCCAACCCCATGACCGCCCGCGCGCTGATCCTCGCCCCGACCCGCGAGCTCGCGGTGCAGATCGAGGAAGTGATCAAGAGCTTCTCCGCCGGCACTCGGATCACCACCGCGCTCGTGCTCGGCGGCGTCTCGCGCAATGCGCAGATCCAGAAGCTCGGCCGCGGCGTCGACATCCTCATCGCGACCCCGGGCCGACTGCAGGACCTCGTCAACGACCGCAAGCTCCGTCTCAACGAGACGCGCTGGCTGGTGCTCGACGAGGCTGACCGCATGCTCGACATGGGCTTCATCAAGCCCGTCACCGAGATCGCCAAGGCGATCGGCCCGCGGCGCCAGACGGCGCTCTTTTCGGCCACCATGGCGCCGGAAGTCGCAAAGCTTGCCCAGGGCCTGCTCAACGAGCCGGTCCGCGTCGAAGCGGCCCCGCCGGCGACCACCGTCGTGAGCATCGACCAGAGCGTCATCATGTCGTCGACCGCCGGCAAGCGGAAGACGCTGAACGATTTGCTTGGAGACGAGCAGCTCAAGAAGGTGCTGGTCTTCGCCCGCACCAAGCACGGTGCCGACCGCGTCGCCAAGAACCTCGACCTCGATGGCCACAAGGTCGCGGCGATCCACGGCAACAAGGCGCAGAACGCCCGGCAGCGGGCGCTCAAGGACTTCGCCTCGGGCCAGGTCCGCCTTCTCGTTGCGACCGACATCGCGGCGCGCGGCATCGACGTGCCCGACATCACGCACGTCATCAACTTCGACCTGCCCGATGACGCCGAGAACTACGTGCACCGCATCGGCCGCACCGGCCGCAACGGCGCCACCGGCATCGCGATCACCCTGTGCGACGGTGCAGAGCGCGCCAAGCTGCGGGAAGTCGAGCGGCTGATCCGCAAGACCCTGCCGGTCTCCGGCGAGGTTCAGCCGGCCACGGAGCCGCTGCCGCGCCATGTCCGCAACGCACAGCGCGCGAATCCCAACGGCAACCGGCCGGCGCAGGCGCGTCCGCCCCGCAAGGATGGACCGCGCCAGAACGCCCAGCCGCAGCGCCCCAACGGCCCGCGGCCGCAGCAGGCCAAGCCGGCTCATACCGCCCCGGCCGATGGCAAGGGCTGGTGGGAGCGCGAGACCGGCACCGCCGCGCCGCGCGGCACGGCCGGCAAAGTCAAGCCGCGCTGGAACAAGAGCCAGAAGGACGCCGCGAAGGTCCGCCGCGCCAGCGAGCAGCGCGCCGCGGTCTAACCGGGCGCATTCGTCAAGTAGCCAAGGGGCGGTCCGCACGGGCCGCCCTTTTTGCATCCGGCCCGGGTTCTGCGGACCGCTGCCGCAATTATGAACGTAACCCTAACGACGTGTTCGAGGCCGGTTCAAAGCCGAATGGGCATATATCGGCACAACGCAACTGCCAGACGGCGCACGAACAAGGGAGACGACGATGCCACCGCTGCTGATGACCGCACTGTTCTCGATGCTCCTGAACATGCTTGCGCCCACTCCCGGTCTGGGGCTGCTGCACAGCGCTCAGGCGGATCGCGCCGCCGTCGTTCTCCTCGAGCGTGGCCTGCGCTGACACATGGTCAAGCTCTCTCTCATCGTGCTGTTCATTGCGACGCTAAGCACGTTTGCGCTCGCCGCCTCCAGCCTTCCGGTTCCGCCGGTTGCCGACGGTACCTCCGTCGTCCTCGTTGCGGACGCGCGCTGAGCCCTAGGCCAGCGGAATACCCTTTGCGCCCTTCTGCGCCTGATACGCAGCCGACAGCTCCCCATAGAGCGCAGTGATCTCGTCGATGCGTCCCTGCAGCTCCTCGCGATTGCCCCGATCGAGGCTCGCGATCAGCTGCTCGATCCCATGCGCCGCCCAGAACGCATTCCTGCGGTTGTAGAGCGGCCGTTCCGCCGGCACGGACGTGCGATCCGGATCCGGCACGGCATAGACCTCGCGCAGGATGCGGATGTCGTAAGGGATGCCAAAGCTGTCGCGCGTCTCCTCGTAGGAGAAGAGATAGTAGAAGTTGTCGAACCCGGCCCAGGTAATGCCCGAGAGGCAGAGCGAGCAGGGCTCGTGGGTCGCAAGGAACAGGCAGTCGGCTGGCGCGGGCCGCTGCTCAGGCGGGATTTCGTAGAAGCGGCGAATGGCATGCATCTCGCCGTGCCAGAGCGGGTTCTCCGTCTCGTTGTTGGTCTCGGCGACGACGAGGCTCAGGTCGGCCTTCCGAAGGATCGCCGCGCCGAAGATCTTGTTGCCCGCCGCAACGCCGGCGCGCGTACGCGGCGCAATGTCGTGCTCGATCACATCCAGCAGCCGGTTGACCAGCGCCACCGCATCCGTCATCCGGCGACCACCGTGTAGGGCTCGTCGAAGCGATGGACGACGAGGTTCTCGCCGTCGCCGCCGCGGTCGACGATGAGGAAATCGGACACCTCGCCGAGCGGAGTCAGCGCGCCGTGCCAGGTGTTGAGCGCGTAGTTGATGCCCTGACCGGGTGCCGTCAGGAAAGCCAGCGGCGTGCCGGGCCGGCCGCCCTCGTGCGGTGCCACGATCACCAGAAATGGTCCGCCCAGCGGGAAGAACATCTGGCTGCCGTAGGGGTGCCGCTCAACGAATGTGAGGCTGTAGGGCAGGGTCACCGGCTGGCTGCGCGCCAGTGAGATCATCGGCCGCGGATTGGGTCCATCGAGCTGGATCTTCGCCACGTCGAAAAAGCGCTCGGCGCGACCATCGTTCATCGACACGCCCGCGACGGCGGCCATGTCCACTACCTGTCCGAACGGAGCGAAGGCCTCCTGCGTCAGCGGCTTTGCGATGATCGTTGTCATGCCTACCCAGCCAGTTTCCCAAAGAGACGAAGCCGCGAAATCCCACCATCGGGGTAGATGTTGATCCGCACATGGGTCACCGGGCCGCGTGGAACCACCTCGTCGAAGGTGTGTATGGCATCGGCACTCAGCTTCTTTTGCGGCAGCAGTTCTTCCCAGAACATCGAGGAGGCGATCACCGCTTCGTCCAGCGTGTCGAACGCCGGGCCGAGATCGGCCGCCTGGATCGAGGTGCTGTTGGGATAGTTGCCCTTGTAATGGGCGGTATCGATCTCGGCGGTCTCGATGATGCCCCGGGCGCCGAGCGCGACGATGATCCAGTCGTTGCCCGGCGTGCGGCGGCGGCGGGTCTCCCAGCCGTCGCCCATGTCGATCCCTCGACCCGGCGCCAGTATCCGCTGGAATGCGCCGTAATGCGCATCCGAGTACGCAATGACGCGTGCGCCATTCAGGGCCGAGGCGAGGTCGATCGTCTTGCCTGCGAGTGCGGCGTGGTCGAGCCACGGCTCGCCATAGACGCGCAGGCGGGCGACGCCGCCATCGGGGTAGATGTTGAGCCGGACATGGGTCCAGGTGCTCTCTGACTGGGCGCGGAAGTAGTGGTGGTCGCTCGGCCCCAGTTTGCTCAGCGGCAGGATCTGCGTCCAGGCGGTGCCGGGGCCGGGCTCACCTTGCACGTTGGCGCCTTCGATGGAGCAGGCGGGCGGGTAGTTGCCGGTGAAGTGGCTGGTGTCGATGTCGAATCCGCGCACGATCCCCGGGACCGCCAGCTTGACGACGGCGTGGTCGTGCCCGGGGCCGCGCTTTCTCCGGCTCTCCCAGCCATCCATCCACTTGCCATGGTCGTCGTACTTGTCGGGGATGAAGACCGCCGGCCGGTCGGCCAGCATGCGTCCGACTTCCGCAAAGAAGTCATCCGAAACGCTGAGGGCCACCGCGCCCAACCCGGCAGAGGCGAGATTGACGGCGTTGCGTGCATAGTCGGGCGGCTGAGACGCGGTCGGGCGTGAGGCGGCTTCGCTCAATTGCTGCTCTTGAGGTGCTGGAGATCAGCGCTTGAGATAGCGGAAACTTCCCGCACCGCATACCCCTGCGCCGGGCCGGAGACGCCCAGGGTTAGCGCGCAGCCGCAAATTGCGAGGACCGGGTCACTTCTTCTTTAGCATGTCGCGCGCAAGCTGATCGGCATGGAATCAATCGAAGATTTCCAGCGTTCGCTAGCCGGGCCATTCGCCGGGCTGCTTCAGGCCAACTGGTTCCTGCTGCTCCTCGTCCTCAGTCTGGCGCTCTACCTCGTCTACGTCTTCGGCTTCCGGAGCATGGCAGCGGGCGCAGATGCCGGGGATGAACCCGACCTGACCGAGTCCGGCGACGGGGAAGGCGGCGGCGACGGAGGTGGCGGCGACTGAGCGGCGCCCGGGTATTGGTAGTCTATCATGGGAGTGAGGATATGCTTTCGCACACGACGTACTTGCCGGCTCGGGGTCTGAACGGGCTGCTGCGCGATGCGCTGGCAATGATCAGCGCGGCCTGGGCAGCGCTGTTCGGCCACCCCGCCGCTGATGGCGCCATCGACTGGGAAGACGGCGAAGCGTCCTGAACCCTCAGGCCGTTGCGCGATAGTCGGCGGTCCACTCGCCGACCCCTCGCGTTTCCTCTTCGTGCCCCGGCTCGCGCCAGGTCTCCGCGACCCCGGCCGCGTACCACTCCCGCATCGCGGGCAGCTCCAGCAGCCGCCGAACATAGGCCATCGATGCCGCGTTGAGCGGAATGCCGTAGGTCTGCACCCGGAAAGCGACGGGGCAGTAGAACGCATCCACGGCCGTGAATGCGGAGCCGGCAAGGAACGGGCCGCCGAACCGGTTGAACCCGTCTCCCCAGAGCTCATCGAGCCGGTCGAAGTCCTTCTGCAGCTTGGGTCCGACCTCGTTCAGCCGCACCCTGATCCCAACGTTCATGCTGCAGATATTGCGCAGGGTGGAAAATCCGGAGTGCATTTCGGCTGCGGCGGAACGCGCGAAGGCGCGGGCCGCCGGATCGGCAGGCCAGACACCGGGGTGGCGTTCCGCGAGGTATTCGACGATTGCGAGGGAATCCCACACCACGTTGTCGCCATCGCGCAGCAAGGGCACCAGGCCGCTCGGCGAGAACTTGCGGAACTTATCGTAGCTGCCACCCTGCGGGTTGAAGGGCTCGAGCGCCTCCTCGAAGGGTATCCCGAGGGTCTTCATCAGCACCCAGGGGCGCAGCGACCAAGATGAGTAATTCTTGTTGGCGATGTGCAGCGTGTACATGGCGACCCCCGATTTGCTGGTGAGTCATAGTCCACCGGCGAGGCCGCGCGAAACGCTTTGACGTGATGAATGCATCACGCAGCCTGATGGACGGCCCCCGCAGCTTAGTCGGTCATGAAGGCACGAATGCGCAGCTCCGCAATGCGCTCGACCTGCCGGCAGGCTTCGGCGAACTCGACCTCGCGTGAATTCTCGAGCCGCCGCTCGAACGCGCTCAGGATCATCGCCTTGGTGTTGTCGCGCACCGCGATGATGAACGGGAATCCGAAGCGCTCGACATATGCCTGGTTGAGCGTCGTGAACCGCGCCCGCTCGTCATCGGTCAGCGCGTCCAGGCCAGCGCTCGCCTGTTCAGCCGTCGATTCTGCGGTTAGCCGCTTCGCCGCGGCGAGCTTACCGGCAAGATCGGGGTGCGCCTTGAGCACGCCCAACCGTTCCTCCTCACTCGCTGCACGGAACTGGCAACGCAGCGCAAAGGAGATCCCGGTTGCGGTGTCGTTCGCCGGCCCGAGCTCGCCGTCATACGTCCGCTCGGCGATCCAGGGCGAGTGCTCGTAGATGCCGCCGAACCTGTCGAGAAACTCCTCGCGGGTCATCCGCGACGGTCGCAGGGCAGGGGCCGCGTACGGGTGCGTGCGGGCCCAGTGCTCCGCGATATCGATCCGCTTGGCGATCCAGACGTGCTGCTTGTCCTGGATGTAATCGAGGAAGCGCCTCAGTCCCTGGAAGCGGCCGGGCATCCCGACCAGCCGGCAGTGCAGCCCGATCGACATCATCTTGGGCGCGCCGCGTTTCCCCTCCTCGTAGAGGCAGTCGAAGCTGTCCTTGAGGAACTGGAAGTATTCCTCGCCGTTGCCGAACCCCGACGCGGTAACGAAGCGCATGTCGTTGGCCGCGAGTGTGTACGGGATGATCAACTGCGGCTTTCCCTCGTGCTCGCGCCAGTAGGGCAGGGCGTCGTCGTAAGTGTCCGAGACATAGGCGAAGCCGCCTTCCTCGCTGACGAGGTCCACCGTGTTGAGGCTGCAGCGTCCGGTGTACCAGCCGCGCGGCCGCTCGCCGGTCGCGATGGTGTGGAGCCGGATCGCCTCCCGGATCTGCGCCCGCTCCACCTCGGGCGCCATGTCCTTGTGCTCGACCCACTTGTAGCCGTGGCTGGCGATTTCCCAGCCGGCCTGCTGCATCGCTGCGAGTTGGCTCGGCGCGCGCATCAGGGCCGTTGCGACGCCATAGACCGTGACCGGCACCTGCCGCTCGGTGAACAACCGGTGCAGCCTCCAGAAGCCGGCGCGCGCGCCGTACTCATACATCGACTCCACGTTCCAGTGCCGCAGACCCGGCCAGGGCGCCGCGCCGATGACGTCGACGAGGAACGCCTCGGACGCCGCGTCCCCGTGGAGGATGTTGTTCTCCCCGCCTTCCTCGTAGTTGAGCACGAACTGGACGGCGACGTAGGCGCCCCCCGGCCACTTCGCATCCGGCGGGGTGCGGCCATAGCCCTGCATGTCGCGGGGATAACGCATCATGGTTCTGCTCATTTCTCGGTCAGACTCTTATCGCCAGCGCATCACCATGCCGCAAGTCTGGGCAAAGTGGACCATTTGGTAAAAAACTGCGCAGCACCCCTTGGAAGCGCCAGAATTATTGTCGATAGTCCGGCGTTGAGGGGCGAAAGGAACACACCATGGCGGCTGCCGGCAGCCTCACGACGCACGTGCTCGACACCATGCATGGCCGCCCCGCCGCGGGGATGCGTTACGATCTCTCGATGGTCCATGGCGACCACAGCCACGCGATCCTCAGCGGCGTGACGAACGCCGATGGCCGCTGCGACGAACCGCTGCTGGGCGAGGGCCGCTGGGGCCACGGCCAGTTCGAGCTGACCTTCCACGTCGGCGACTATTTCGCCGATCAGGGCGTGCAGGCCGGCTTCCTCACCACCGTGCCCGTGCGCTTCACCATCTCGGAGGACGTGCACTACCACGTCCCGCTGCTGGTCTCGCCCTTCGCCTACTCCACCTACCGGGGCAGCTGATGCCGGCGGTACGGAGCTCGCTGGCGTTCATCCTCAACGGCGAGGACATCGTCCTCGACGAGCTCGCCGCGACCACCACGCTGCTTGATTTCCTCCGTCTCGGCCAGCGCCTGCGCGGCAGCAAGGAAGGCTGCGCGGAAGGGGATTGCGGCGCCTGCACCGTGCTTGTCGGACGGCTCACCGAAGCCGGCCTCAGGTACGAGTCGGTCAACGCCTGCATCTGCTTCGTGGGCTCGCTGCACGGCACCCATGTCGTCACGATCGAGCATCTGTCGCCGCCCGAGGGCCCGCTCCATCCGGTGCAGCAGGCGATGGTCGAGCATCACGGCAGTCAGTGCGGCTTCTGCACGCCCGGCTTCGTGATGTCGCTTTACGCCCTCTGGATGAAGACGCCGCAGCCGAGCGAAGCGCAGATCGAGCACGCGCTGCAGGGCAACCTCTGCCGCTGCACCGGCTATGCGCCGATCGTCCGCGCCGGCAAGGCAATCTCCGATTACGGCGCCCGCGACGCCGATCCGCTGGTCGCCGAGCGCGAGGCGATCACCGCCCGCCTGCGGGCGCTCAACGACGGCTCGCGCGTCGAAGTCGGCAGCGGCAGGAACCGCATCATCGTCCCCGCCAGCCTGGACGACTTCGCCGCGGTGTTCGCCGAGAACCCCACCGCCACGGTGATTGCCGGCGCGACCGACGTCGGGCTCTGGGTCACCAAGTTCATGCGCGACATCGGCCCGCTGATCTTCATCTCGCACCTCCCCGAGCTGCACCGCGTCGTTGAGGGGCCGAACGCCCTCACCTTCTACGCCGGGGTCAGCTACACCGAAGCCGCGCCCTACGTTGAAAAGACCTTCCCGCACATGCGCGAGCTGTGGGCACGGATCGCCGGCGACCAGGTGCGAAACATGGGGACGGTCGGGGGCAACATCGCGAACGGCTCGCCGATCGGCGATACCCCGCCTCCGTTCATCGCCCTCGGCGCCACCGTCACCCTGCGGTTCGCCGCCGACCGCCGCACGCTGCCGCTCGAAGACTTCTTCATCGCCTATGGCAAGCAGGACCGCAGGGCCGGCGAGCTGGTCGAAAGCGTCACCATCCCCCACCTGCCCGAGGGTGAGCAGTTCGCGGTCTACAAGATCTCCAAGCGCCGCGAGGAGGACATCTCCGCGCTCTGCGGCGCTTTCCGGCTGGGTCTCGGCGGCACGGGCATGGTCGAGACGATCCGCATCGCCTTCGGCGGCATGGCGGCGACACCCAAGCGCGCCAAGGCCGTGGAAGCCGCGCTGCTCGGCAAGCCGTGGACAGAGGCCAACATTGAGGCCGCCATCCCCGCTTTCGCCAAGGACTACCAGCCGATCACCGACATGCGCGCCTCGGCCGCCTACCGGCTGCTGACCGCGCAGAACCTCTTGCGCCGCTTCTTCCTCGAAACGCAGGGGCAGGGCGAGCGCCTGCTGCGGCGGGGCGCGGCATGAACAAGCTCGACACGGTCCTGCGCGGCAGTGCGCTCTATGAGGCGATCCCGCACGATTCCGCCACCAAGCACGTCGCCGGCCGCGCCGACTACATCGACGACCTGCCCGAACCCGAGGGCACGCTCCACTGCTATATCGGGCTCTCGGAGCGTGCGCACGCCGAAATCGTCTCGCTCGATCTCGACGCGGTGCGCAGCGCGCCGGGTGTCGTCGGGGTGCTGACCGCCGAGGATATCCCTGGCGAGAACGACGTCAGTTCGGTCCATGCACATGACGAGCCGGTATTTGCGACCCAGCGCGTACAGTTCTGGGGCCAGCCGATCTTTGCCGTCATCGCGGAGACCCGCGAAGCTGCCCGGCGCGCCAGCAAGCTCGCCAGGATCGAATACAAGGATCTGCCGGCGCTGCTCAGCATCGAGGCGGCCCTCGACTCGGCGAAGGTGCTGGTCACCGAGCCGCTCACCCTCGCGCGCGGCGACGTCGAGGCCGGCCTCGCGAACGCCGAGCGGCGTGTGAAGGGCCGCATCGGCATCGGCGGGCAGGAGCACTTCTACCTCGAGGGACAGATCGCCTTCGCCATTCCCGGCGAGGACGAGGACGTCACCGTCAACGCCTCGAGCCAGCATCCGACCGAGATCCAGGTCATGGTCGCGCAGGTGCTGGGCGTTCCCATGCATTCGGTCAATGTCGTCGTCCGGCGCATGGGTGGTGGCTTTGGCGGCAAGGAAACCCACGGCAACCTTTTTGCCGCGGTTGCAGCGCTTGCGGCGAAGACCTTCAACCGTCCCGTAAAGATCCGGCCGGATCGCGACGACGACATGCAGCAGACTGGTAAGCGGCACGATTTCGTCGTCGATTACGACGTCGGCTACGACAGCGAGGGCCGCATCCAGGCGGTGCAGGCGACCTACGCCGCTCGCGGCGGATACTCCGCCGACCTGTCGGGCCCGGTGACCGACCGCGCACTGTTCCATGCCGACAACGCCTACTACTATCCCGCGGTACGGGTGAACTCGCTGCCGCTCTACACCAACACGGTCAGCAACACCGCCTTCCGCGGTTTCGGCGGACCACAGGGCATGGTCGCCTGCGAGCGCTGGATCGAGGACATCGCCTATGCGCTGGGCAAGGATCCGCTCGACATCCGCAAGCTCAACTTCTACGGCACCACCGACCGCAACGTGACGCCGTACTGGCAGACGGTCGAAGACAACATCATCCACCGCATCGTGGATGAGCTCGAGACCTCCTCCGACTATCAGGCGCGCCGCGCGGCGGTGAAGGCCTTCAACGCCCGCGGCGGCGTGATCCGCAAGGGTGTCGCGCTGACCCCGGTCAAGTTCGGCATCTCGTTCACCGCCACCTGGTACAACCAGGGCGGCGCGCTGGTGCACGTCTACCGCGACGGCTCGATCCA
This sequence comes from Pseudomonadota bacterium, assembly GCA_023427545.1. GTDB lineage: Bacteria > Pseudomonadota > Alphaproteobacteria > Rhizobiales > Devosiaceae > JAEZBF01. The sequence continues at coordinate 246 of JAEZBF010000008.1, read as the reverse complement.
TCTCAGCCACGGCGGCACCGAGATGGGGCAGGGGCTCTACATCAAGGTCGCGCAGGTGCTGGCCGACGCCTTCGGTGTCCCGCTCGAGCGGATCAAGATCAATGCGACGACCACCGGCAAGGTCGCCAACACTTCGGCAACTGCGGCCTCCTCGGGCACCGACCTCAATGCCGCCGCAGCCGCAGATGCTGCGCGGCAGATCAAGGAGCGGCTCGCGGCCCACGCCGCCAGGATCTACGAGGTCGA
>JAEZBF010000396.1 GCA_023427545.1 Pseudomonadota bacterium | reverse complement strand
ACCGTGCAGGGAAACGAACGCACGGACGATTGCGAGACCCAGGCCTGAGCCGCGCTGGCGCCCGGAGCCGGCGTCGCCACGCTCCACGGCCGCCCGAAGGTCCTCGGTCAGCGCGGTGCCCTCATCTTCGACAACGAAGATCATGCGCTCGCCCCGCGCGACGGCGGAGAGCCGGATTGCGGCGCCGGGCTCAGAAAAGCGCGCTGCGCTCGAGAGCAGGTTATAGAGCACCTGGACGATGCGGGTGCCGTCCGCCACCAGCGGCGGCAGCTTGGCCGGTACGTCGATAATGAGGTTGAGCGGCTTTTCGCCGTCGACGGGCGGGAACGTTGCGGCAAGCCCGGCACGGGCTTTCTCGACCAGCGCGGCGACGTCAAGCCGCTCGGGTCGAAGCTCGGCGATTCCGGCGTCGACAGTCGCCAGATCAAGGATGTTGTCGATCAGCACGCCGAGCGTGACGCTGCTCGCCCGTATGTAATCGGTGTAGGCGCGCTGCCGCTCGTTCAGTGGGCCAACCGCGTCGGAGGCGAGCAGGTCGGCAAAACCGATAATGTTGGTGAGCGGCGAGCGTAGCTCGTAGGAGACGTTCTGCACGAAAGCGTCCTTGAGCCGGTCGGCGGTTTCGAGCGCGGCGTTCCGCTCCTTGAGCACCTGGCTGTACTTGGCGCTCTCGGTGACATCGAGGAACGTCATCATGGTCTGCCCGTCGGGTAGGCGCACTATCGAATAATCGAGCAGGCGGCCGTCGGCCCGGTTGATGCGCCCGCTGGTGTCGGTGCGGTTGGGGTTGAGGTCGACGATTGCACGCTTGAGGTCGCGCCAGATGGCGGCGCCGTCCTGCGGCAGGTTGCGAGCCGAGGCGGCGGCGACCTGGTCGATGTGCGGGTTGCCCTCGAGTTCGTTGAGCGGCAGCTTCCAGATGGCCGAGAGACGCGGATTGGAGAGCGTCAGCCGGCCATTCGTGCCGAACACGGCCACCGCCTCGGTCAGCGAATTGATGGTCGAGCGCTGGACATCCAGCAGAGCGCGGTTGCGGCTCTCCAGCTCAAGCTTACGGGTGATGTCCTCGAAGACGTATATGACACCACCGGCTGGGCTAGCCGGGGCGGCGATTACGTTGATCGTCCGGCCGTCGGGCAGGTGCCATGCATCGCTGTCGCGCGGCGCCTTGAGGCTGTAGCTGGTGTTGAGGTGCCTGGCGCGCCAGCCGTGGTAGTCTGGTTCGCTCGGCAGCTTTCCCTCAGTCCGCAGGCGATCGAGGATGGTGCGCTCCTCAAGGCCGGAATGCAGCCAGTCGGGATCGAGGTCCCATAGGCGGGCATAAGCGCTGTTGAACTGCACCAACTCGCGCTTGGCGTCAAAGATCGCGACCGGCACCGACAGGGCATCGATCGCCATCGCGAGATGCGCGCTTCCCGTCTCCGGCACCACTTCGGCCTGCTGCTCTTCGGGACAGGGGCGAAGGACCTGCGCAACGCCATCCTCGCCGAAACCGGTCTCGATGACTGAGAACTCTGTGTCGCCCAGCGTGATGGTGCGGGGTTCCGCCACCCGTGCCCGCGTCAAGCCATCGAGGAGGTCGGCGGGTTCCACCTCGCTGCTGCGCCGGCCCAGCCGGCGCGCAAGCTGGTGCCACGGTGGGTTGGCGAAGACGATGTTGCGCCGGATGGCATCGCGCAGCACTGCCGGTTCGGGCCAGGCATCGATCAGCTGCCGTGCCGAGTCGAGCGCCGAGGCCGGTGCATCGGCGGCATGACCCACCGGGCGGATCCGCAGGGCGGCGCCGATGCCGATGGCGGCGCCAGCGGCACGGAGCAGCCGGCCATCGCGGCTCGACAGGCCGAGCTCAAAGGGACGGCCGTCGACCCGCAGCGTGGCGATGGCACTGGCGAGGCGGGTCGCGTCGGACTCGGTCAGCCAGCTCGAGAAGTTCAGTGCCGTCTCCGGCGGGCGGCCGGGCGGCAGCAGCCCAGCCGCGCGTCCGAGGATGCGGGGTGAGCCGTCATGGGCAGACCAGATGATGGCAAGCTCGCCCGTGCCCGACAGCACCGCCTCGTATTGGTCGACCAGCGCGCGAAGGCTCGCGACCTGCTCGGCAGCCCGGGTGCGCATGAGGTCGGCCTCGCGGAGGCGCGAGCGGAGGACGAGCATCGCGAGGACGCCGAAGCCGCCGGCCCCGAGCGCGATCGCAACCGGAGCGTTCATGGTGAACTGTGAGAGCGCGATGCCCTGAGCCAGGGCGGGGCTCGACCATAGGAGGACCGATGGAGCGGCCGCGAGCGCCACGAATCCAAGAGATTTCCGGAAGCCTTCCGGACCCATGCCCCAAACCCTTTGAAGATCCCGTGACGCGCTGATCAAAGACCAGCCGGAATTACTCGACCCGCTCGGCCAAAGGCGGGGGTCTCACGCGTAGCGGCCCGGAACGACGGGCGCCGAATCATCAAAAGATACCGGGGGGTGGAATCCGGCAAAAGGGTCTATTTGACTGTGGATTGCGGGTAACCCCGCACAGTTGCCAATTGACACCATTGAAGCGCGACTCGCGCACCAAGGCCCCGCCACGAGCTAGTGGTTTGAGGAGCTCACGATGGGGGCTTCGAGGTTCGGTGCTGGCCAGGGCCTATGGTGAACCCACGAGCCCTGCGCCATTCAATAGCGGTACTGCCCCGACTTGAATGGGCCATCCACCGGCACGCCGATATAGGCCGCCTGGTCCCTCGTCAGCTTTGTCAGCTTGGCCCCGCGCTTGGGCAGGTGGAGCGCTGCGACCTTTTCGTCGAGGTGCTTGGGCAGGACGTGAACCTTGTTCTCGAGGTTGTGCCCGTTCGTCCAGAGCTCGATCTGCGCCAGCGTCTGATTGGAGAAGCTCGCGCTCATAACGAAGCTCGGATGCCCCGTAGCGTTGCCGAGGTTGACGAGGCGGCCCTCGGAGAGGAGCACGATGCGCTTGCCGTCGGGCTTCTCGATCAGGTCGACCTGCGGCTTGACGTTGGTCCACTTGTAGTTGCGCAGCGCCGACACCTGGATCTCGTTGTCGAAGTGGCCGATATTGCAGACGATTACCATGTCCTTGAACTCGCGGACGTGGTCGAGGGTCACGATGTCCTTGTTGCCGGTCGCGGTAACGACGATGTC
>JAEZBF010000359.1 GCA_023427545.1 Pseudomonadota bacterium | reverse complement strand
GCGACCATCATCAGGTCCGCCATCTCGTCGACGATCACCACGATGAAGGGCAGCGGCTCGAGGTCGAACGTCTCGCTCTCGAAGATCGCCTCGCCCGTCTCGCGGTCGAAGCCGGTCTGGACCGTGCGGGTGATCACCTCGCCCTTCTTCTTGGCCTCGGTGACGCGCTGGTTGAAGCCGTCGATGTTGCGCACACCAATCTTGCTCATCTTCTTGTAGCGATCCTCCAACTCGCGGACCGCCCACTTGAGAGCGACCACAGCCTTCTGCGGATCGGTCACCACCGGAGTCAGCAGGTGGGGGATGCCATCATAGATCGAGAGCTCGAGCATCTTGGGATCCACCATGATGAGCCGGCACTGCTCTGGCGTCATCTGGTAGAGGATCGAGAGGATCATCGTGTTGATGCCCACCGACTTGCCCGAACCGGTAGTGCCGGCGATGAGCAGGTGGGGCATGCGCGCGAGGTCGGCGATAATGGGCTCGCCACCGATCGTCTTCCCCAGGCAGATGGGGAGCTTGCCCTTCATCTTCTCGAAATCTTGGCTGGCCAGCATTTCGCGCAGATAAACGGTCTCGCGGCTCTCGTTCGGCAGTTCGATGCCGATCGCATTGCGGCCGGGCACGACGGCGACGCGCGCCGAGATCGCGCTCATCGAGCGGGCGATGTCGTCGGCAAGCGAGATGACGCGGCTCGACTTGATGCCCGGAGCCGGCTCGAGCTCGAACAGCGTCACCACCGGACCTGGCCGGACATTGATGATGTCGCCCTTCACACCGAAGTCCTGCAGCACGCTCTCGAGCTTGCGCGCCATGGCCTCGAGGCGCTCGGGCGCATGCTCGGGGCTCGGGCCCTTGTGCCGCGGTTCGGCCAGCAGGCTGAGCGGGGGCAGTTCGAAGCCGTGCGGCTCCACGAGTAATGACGGCTGTGCCTCGCGCATGACGCGGGCACTCGGCACCGGACGCGGTGCCGGCGGAGTGACGCGGGGTGCGGACTCCCGCGCGGGCTGCATGCGCGGAACCGGCACGGGCGTCGGCACATAACCAGCGATGTCGCCGCCCTCGTCGTCCTCGAGGTCTTCCTCTTCGTAGGGCTCGGGTGCCCGAGCGACAGCGGCGCCCGCTGCCGTGTAGCGGCGCTCGTTCACCAGGACCGGCTCGCGGCGTGTCGGCTCTGCGGTCGGCGGAAGGCTGCGCTCGAGCTGGGGCTCGACGTAGTTGGGACGCGCGGTCGCGAAAGCCTCCTGCTCTTCCTGACGGGCGCGCAGGTTGGCGACCGCCCGGCGGGCGGCGGTCTGCGCGGTGAACCAGAGGTGGACCGCACCCCCCATCACCACGCCCAACACCGTGTCGAGAACGCTGTCGCGTTCCGGCCCGTCGTCCTCGACGGCCGGAGACGTGCGTCGACCCTTCGGCACCGCCGCCTTGGGCATGACGATGGCGCGGAGGCCAAGCGCGATCCACAGCAGGGCGAGGCTGGGGCCACTGAGGATGATGGCAAACAGCGTGCCGGTGATTGCCTGCGGATGGTCGCCGGTCACCATGGTCGCTAGGTTGGTAAACCCGGTGCCGACGAGGCCGCCGAGGCCTGTCGGCAACGGCCAGCTTGCGGGCTCGGGCAGGAACGCAAAGATGCCGGTCGAGAGCAGCCCCGCGCCCAGCCAGGCGCCGAGGCGCCAGACCATCTTCGGAGGCACGCGGCGGCGCAGGAAGCCCCAACTCCAGACCGCCGGCGGCAGCAGCAGCACGACAATCCCGAGCCCCAGAAGCTGGATGGCGAAGTCCGCAAAGGCGGCGCCAGGGAAACCAAGCCAGTTCTTCGCCGGCGTGCTGGTCGCATAGGAAAAGCTCGGATCGTCGACCGACCACGAGGCCAAAGCCGCGAGCGCCGCGACCACCAGGACGAACAGCACGGCACCAACGAGACGCACGGGAATGCGGATGGAAACGACCGGAGTTTCGGACCTACGGGCGTCTTCAAGCAGGGATTGAGCGGGCATTGTCCGGCATCGGTTGGTCGGAGGGCGGGTTCGGCGTCATGCTAAAGAGCCGTGGTTAATCCGGCGCTAACCCCCGCCTGTGCCGACCGCCTCGGCCAAGGGGAACGCGGCGGGTGGGCTGTGGGTTAGCCAAGCGGCACGAACACCCTGCCGGTGCGCTTATCCGGCCGGAATTACAGGAGGATCGGGAGATGGCAGCCAACGAGCAGACGAGGTCGGTCCTGGAGCAGGAGGCCCGCGCCTTGCGCGCCCGGATCCGGGATCTCGAGGACGACGATTTTCCCAAGGGGATCAAGAACGAATACGCCGCCGAGTCCGATTCGGAGCGGGAGCTGCGCGAGGCGCAGCGCAAGCTCAGCGAAATCGAGGCAGAGCTGCGCCGGACTGGCCGCTAAGGATCGTTCTGGCCTCCCGGGCTAGACCTCTCCCTCGGGATTGGCGCCGATCGAGTGGATGGCGAGGTCGGCGCCCCGCCGCTGCTGCTCGTCGGTCAGCCGGATGCCGATGAAGCGCTGGCTGAGCAGGTAGAGGATCGATCCCGCGCCCAGCGCATAAAGGCAGATCACAACCGTGCCGAGCACCTGCGTCAGCGGCGAAACGCCACCCATCCCGCCAAGCTGGGCGAGGCCGAAGATGCCGCAGGCTACCCCGCCCCAGGCCCCGCAGAGCCCGTGCAGCGGCCACACGCCGAGTACGTCGTCGACCTTCAGCCGCTCCTGGGTGAGAGTGAAACCGTAAACGAAGATCCCGCCGGCAATCCCGCCGGTCAGCAGCGCTCCCACCGGATGCATGACGTCTGATCCGGCACAGACCGCGACCAGCCCCGCCAGCGCTCCATTGTGGACGAAGCCTGGGTCAGCCCGCCCCACCAGCGCCGCGACAACGATGCCGCCGACCATGGCCATGAGCGAGTTGATGGCGACCAGCCCTGAGATCGCTGCAAGCGACTGCGCCGACATGACGTTGAAGCCGAACCAGCCGATGCAGAGCAGCCAGGTCCCGAGCGCCAGCCACGGGATCGACGAGGGTGGGGTCGGCCTGCCGTTCGGACCATAACGTCCCGTGCGCGCGCCTAGCCGGAGCACGGCGGACAGCGCCAGCCACCCGCCCAGCGCGTGGACGACGAGCGAACCGGCGAAATCGTGCAGCGGCGCACCGAACGTCGCGGTGAGCCAGGCCTGGACGCCGAAGTTTCCGTTCCAGACCACGCCCTCCGCCAGGGGATAGATAATCCCGACGATGACCCCGGCGGCCAACACTTGCGGCCAGAACCGGGCACGCTCGGCTATGCCCCCAGAGATGATTGCCGGCACCGCCGCAGCGAAGGTCGCAAGGAAGAAGAAGCGCACCAGCGCGAAGCCCTGCAGCGGGAACACCCCATCGCTTCCGCTGAGCGATGCCGCTGACATCAGGAAGGTCACGCCGTAGGCGATCCAGTAGCCAATGAAGAAGTAGGCCAGGGTCGAGACGGCGAAGTCGACCATGATCTTGACCAGCGCATTGACCTGGTTCTTGCGGCGGACAGTACCAACCTCGAGGAAGGCGAAACCGCCATGCATGGCAAAGACCAGGATCGCCCCGGTCAGCAGGAAGAAGACGTCGAGCCCGACGCTGGTCGTGTCCATTGAAGCTCCCCCGGTCGCCTGCAGCGGCGATCTCATGCCGACTTTTGCGTCGGCAATAGCCCGAGGGAGTCAATTATCGTGCCAGCGACGTCGCTACGATTTCCGCTTGCGCTACCGCACTTTAGCTGCAGCCCACCTCCCTGCGAATCGGCTATCGATCGGCAACTGCACAGTTCATGTGCAGACTGCTTTGCACACTGCATAAACATTGCGCAGCTCGCGGTCCGTCGTGGTGTGCAGCCCATGCAGTTGCTATGTGGGAAGCCTCTGTGGCGGGCCAAGAGGAACACGAGCTGCACGCCACGGCGGGCCGGGAGAAGATGGGCAGCCCGTTGTCCGGGCTGCCCGAGTGGTCCGCAGGAGCGGGAGGAGAAGCGTCCCCGGCGGCAGTGAACAAGGGTGGAGCGCAGCGCTGGCCGCGCTCCGGGAGAACTCAGTTGTAGGCGCGCTCGCCGTGGCTGGAGAGGTCGAGGCCATCGCTCTCGGCCGACTCCGTCACCCGGATCCCGCCGAACACCGCCTTGACCACGTACATGCCCAGGAAGGTGACGACGGCAGACCAGACCACGGCAATTGCGACAGCGGTCAGCTGCACCATGAACTGGCTGCCGATGCTGTATGCCTCCGGATCGCCCAGTGCGTAGCCACCGAGTGAGGGCGCCGCAACGATCGCCGTGCCAAGCGCACCGACAATGCCGCCGACGCCATGAACGCCGAACACGTCGAGCGCATCGTCGTACTTGAGCATCGGCTTGAGCGTAACGACCGCCCAAAAGCAGACGAGGCCGGCAACCGCACCGAGCACGATCGCGCCCATAGAACCCGCAAAGCCCGCCGCCGGAGTGATCGCGACGAGCCCGGCCACGGCGCCCGAGGCGGCGCCGAGCAGGCTGGCGTGGCCGCGGATGAACTTCTCGGCCAGCGCCCACGCGATCGCCGCCCCCGCAGTGGCCGTCACCGTGTTCAGCGTCGCCTGCGCCGCAAGGCCCGTGGCTTCGAGGTTGGAGCCGGCATTAAAGCCGAACCAGCCAACCCAGAGCAGGCAGGCGCCGATAAAGGTGAAGGTCAGGTTGTGCGGCTGCATCGGCTCCTTCATGAAGCCCATGCGCGGCCCGAGCACGATTGCGGCGACCAGGCCGGCGACACCGGCGTTGATGTGCACCACGGTGCCCCCGGCAAAGTCGTAGGCGCCAAGGTTGTAGAGGAAGCCGCCCGAGAACCACACCATGTGGGCGATCGGCAGGTACGAGAAGGTGGACCAGAGGGCAAGGAACAGCATCACCGCACCGAACTTCATGCGCTCCGCGATCGCACCGACGATCAGCGCCGGCGTGATTGCGGCGAAGGTCAGCTGGAAGACGACGAAGGTGAGCTCCGGGATTTCCACGCCTTCCGAGAAGGTCGAAGATTGCGACGAGGGCGTGATGCCCGAAAGGAAGAGCCGCGAAAAATCGCCGATGAAGGCGGAGAGTCCGCCTTCCGTAGGGCCGTTGAAGGCAAGCGAGTAGCCGTAGATTACCCAGAGGATCGCCAGCATCGAGAAGCCGGCAAAGACCTGCATCAGCACGGATAGCATGTTCTTGGCGCGCACCAGCCCGCCGTAGAACAGCGCAAGGCCGGGGATGGTCATCGCGACAACGAGGATGGTCGAAACCAGCATCCAGGCCGTATCGCCCTTGTCCACGGTTGCGGCGGCCACTTCGGCTGCGGCGTTGGCGGCGGCAGCCACCGGCTCGGCGGCAGCCTCCTGCCCCAGCGCCGGCAGCGTCAGGATCAGAGAGGCGAGAGCAGCCGTCCCGAGAAGCTTTTGTACGTTCGACGTCATGTTGGTTCTCTCCTTGGGAAAGCGGCTTCAGAGTGCGGCCGCGCCGGTCTCGCCGGTGCGGATGCGGGTCACGGCCAGCAGGTCGAGCACGAAGATCTTGCCATCGCCGATGCGGCCGGTCTGGGCGGACTCGCGGATTGCCGTGGTGATGGCGTCGAGCTGGCCGTCCTCGACGGCGATCTCGACCTTGAGCTTGGGGAGGAAGTGGACGGCGTACTCCGTGCCGCGGTAGATTTCGGAGTGGCCTTTCTGCCGGCCGTAACCCTTGACCTCGGTAACGGTCATGCCATGCACATCCAGTGAGTTCAGCGCCTGGCGGACCTCCTCGAGACGACTCGGCTTGATGATGGCGATCACCAGTTTCATTGAAGCTCCTTTGCCTGACGCTCTCTGTTCGCTGCCCACAAAGGACTCAAGCGCCGTGCCAAGCTGCCTTCAGTGAGGACAAGTTGCTGATTTCGCCGATGTTTTCGGCTAGGCCTAATCCATGCAGCCGTTTGGGACGCCAAGCAGGGTGTCGTCTAAAGATGAATGTTTAGGCACGCTGAAAGTGTTTGCTGAAATATTGCGCAATAGCGCGCCACGATACGGGATAAGGTGAGCCAATGAGCGACACTGCATATGACGTGGCGATTGTTGGCGGCGGCCCGGTTGGCCTGGGCCTCGCGGCTGCGCTGACCCGCTTCGCCCGTGGCAGCCGGATTGCCCTCCTCGACCGGCGCCCATTCGCCCCCCCACCCGATGCGCGCGCCTCGGCGATCGCTGCGGGGGTGCGGCGCGTCCTCCAGGCCCTCGACGTGTGGGATGCGATGGCGTCCGAGGCCGAGCCGATCCTTCAGATGAAGATCACCGACTCAGGGGTGGGCGATATTGCCCGGCCCCTGTTCCTATCCTTCGGCGGCGAGGTCGCGCCTGGCGAGCCCTTCGCGCACATGGTGCCCAACCGGGTGATGACCGCCGCGCTGCTCGCCGCCCTGCCGCCCAAGGTGGAGCAGCTGACCCCGGTGACGATCACCGGCTTTACCTCCACGCCCGGCGCAGGGCGGCTGCAGCTCGCCGACGGTCGGGAAATCGCTGCGACGCTCGTCATTGCCGCGGACGGCGGCAACTCGGCACTGCGCACGATGGCAGGCATTGGCGTAGTGGCGCACGACTACCGGCAGGCCGGCGTCGTCACCACCATCGCGCATGAGCTGCCGCACGAGGGCGTTGCCTACGAGCATTTTCGCCCTGCCGGCCCCTTCGCCAGCTTGCCGCTCAGGGGCAACCGCTCGTCGCTGGTTTGGACCGAAAGCACGGGAGAAGCCGCCCGGCTCAAGGCGCTGCCACCAGAGGCAGCCGCACTTGAGATCGAAGCGGCAATGGGCGCGACGCTCGGCGCCGTCACGCTCGAGGAGCCGATCCAGATCTTCCCGCTCAAACTGCAGCTCGCACGTAAGCTCATCGCACCGCGCCTCGCGCTGGTCGGCGATGCCGCGCACGTCATCCACCCGGTCGCCGGTCAGGGGCTTAATCTCGGGCTCAAGGACGTCGCCGCGTTAAGTGAAGCGGTGATCGATGCGATGCGCCTTGGGCTCGATCATGGCGGCGCCGACGTGCTCGCCCGATATCAGAGCTGGCGGCGTCTCGACACCGCGCTGATGGCGATGGTGACCGATGGCATGAACCGCCTGTTCTCCAACGACATCGCTCCGGTGCGAGCGCTCCGCGACGTCGGACTGGGCATGGTCGATCGCATTCCTGCCATGAAGGACGCGCTGATCTCCCGCGCGGCCGGCGTCGAACGTGGCGGACCCAGGCTCCTGCGCGGACTGGCGATCTAGCCGTTACTCCGGCGAGAGGACGGCAACCGTCTTGAGCTCGTCGGGATCGACGTCCCGCGCCTCGTCGAGGCTGAGCATCGGCACGCCGTGGCGGATGGGAAAGGCGAGCCGCGCCACCATCGAGATGAGCTCGGTGCCGTCGGCCGAAAGCGTCAGCCGCGTCTTGGTCAGCGGACACACCAGCATTTCGAGCACGCGGACATCGACCCGATATCGCGGATCGTCCCCGCCCGCCTTGCTCATTGCAGCGGGACACCGCTGCCCGAGCGAGCCATTTCCACTTCCGCCATGGCGATCAGCGTCTCGGCGCGCGCTTCCAGCGACCCGGCTTCGAGCAGCACCTGCTTTTCGGCCGCCCCATAGGGCGAGACCATGCAGCAGAAGTTGACGAGGTCAGCGGTGCCTGTGCGGTTGATCTCGTCCCAGTTGAGGTCGAGGTCGGCGAACTCGGCATAGTCCCGCATCATCTTGAGGAAGCGGGCGCGGTCGACCGCGTCGGCGCCGTAGCCCCGCTCGAAATCCTGCGCGAAGCGTTCGGCGTTGATCTCGAACTGGCGGAACGGCGTATCGACGGCGAGCTCCTCGCCAATCTCGAAGCGGCAAAGTCCGTCGAGGATGATGAAGTAGCGACCGTCCGATGTGTCGTCGAAATGGGAGAGGCGCCCGAGGCAGCCGATGCGCTGCAGCGGCACGCTGCCGCGCGGCGACTCCTCGCTCGCATCCTCGGGCTGGATCAGGCCGATCAGCCGGTCGCCACGCAACGCGAAGTCGACCATCTCGATATAGCGCGGCTCGAATACGTTGAGCGGCCGCTGCGCGAACGGCAGCAGCAGCGCGCCGGCCAGCGGGAACACCGGCACGCTATGGGGCAGCTCCTTTGGCGAGGCCGGGCGCTTCATCTTGCCCTAGGAGAAGAGCAGCGCCGACAGCAGGCGCCGGCCGCGCAGCGTCGCAGGATCCTTGGCGCCCCAGGACTCGAAGAGCTCGAGCAGCTTCTTGCGCGCGGCATCGTCGTTCCACGTCCGGTCTCGCCGCATCAGGGCCACCAGCGTCTCCGCCGCTTCGAGCTTCCGGCCCGCGGCATTGTGCACTATGGCAAGGTCGAAACGGGCCTGGTGATCGTCGGGATTCTGCGTGATGCGCCGCTCGAGCGCCGCCGCATCGTCCATGCCCTCGGCCTCTTCGACGAGCTTCAGCGAAGCCGTTGCCGCGAGGTAATCCGGGTTCTTGCGGGCAGCTTCGGGAACCATGTCGAGCGCAGCCTGCGCCTGCTCGGGCTCCCCGGCCTTAAGATAGACCTGCCCGATCCCGATGAGCGCACCGGCGTTCTCCGGCTCGTGCTGAAGAACCATGCCGAAGATCTGCATCGCCCGCGCAAGGTCCCCGCCCGTGAAGGCCTCGCGGCCTGCATCGATCGCGGCTTTGATCTCGGCGTCCATGCCGGCCTTTCCACCCTGCGGCGGCGGAGCCTTGGCGATGACCTTTTCGGCGAACTGCCGGACTTCGCCCTCGGGCATCGCGCCCATGAACCCATCCACAGGGCGGCCCCCGGCAAAGGCGAACACCGAGGGGATCGACTGGATGCCGAACTGCCCGGCCAGCGCCTGGTTCTCGTCGACGTTGATCTTGACCAGCTTGATTGCGCCGGCCTTCTCAGTGACGACCTTTTCGAGCGCCGGTGTCAGCGTACGGCAGGGACCGCACCAAGGCGCCCAGAAGTCGACCAGCACCGGCTGCTCGAGCGAGGCGTTGATGACGTCATCGGCAAACGCAGCGGTCGAGGAGTCCTTGATGAGATCGGCAGGAGGCGGAGCAGCCGTGGTGGCGCCGGTGGCGTTGAGTACCATGATGTTCTGCCTCCCTAGGCTTTGCAGCGATCTTCTTTTGCGCCCGCCACCCTGCGGTGACAAGCCCTGCGCCGACGCCGAGTTTTGAGTTGCAAAGGCATCGGGCATTGGGCATATAGGCGCGCGTCGGGCCGGAGCCAAGCGGCTCCCGCACGTCTGGAGCGCGGGTGTAGCTCAGGGGTAGAGCATAACCTTGCCAAGGTTAGGGTCGTGGGTTCGAATCCCATCGCCCGCTCCAATACCGCCGGCCGGCAATGGCGGCGTCATCGAGGGCCGGTCGGTCCACTTCCTCTCACTGCTGGATGAAGCGCATTCGCCCCCGGCGCATGCCGCGTCCACTTGCGCCTGTCCGCACCGTAGCTTCGCCAGCTATAGAGAGTTGCTATAGCCCGCGTCGCAAGAAGATAGTTGTGAGGGTGCCGGGCCCGTGCGAGCGAAGGGCGCTGCAGCAGCTGCAACAATTCTCGCACGGAAAAAATGACACTCGACAAGGTACTCGTTGCCGGCGATTGGCGCCCGGCCCAGTCCGGAGACACGCTCCCGGTCTATTCTCCATCGGACGGCCGTGAGTTCGCCCGGATTGCGCGCGGCGACAAGGCCGACATCGATGCCGCCGTCAAAGCTGCGCGACGTGCCTTCGAGGGCGTTTGGGGCGGCATGGCGGCGTTCGAGCGCGGCCGACTGCTGACCAAGCTCGGCCTCATGGTCCAGGACCATCACGAAGAGTTGGCCCAGCTCGAGGCCAAGGACACCGGCAAGCCGATGAAGCAGGCCCGCGCGGACATCACCGCGACGGCCCGCTACTTTGAGTTTTTCGGCGGCGCCGCCGACAAGCTTCACGGCGAAACCATCCCGTTCCTCTCGGGCTACCAGGTGATGATCCTGCGCGAACCGCGCGGCGTCACCGGCCACATCATCCCGTGGAACTACCCCGCCCAGATGTTCGGCCGCACGCTCGCGGCGTCGCTCGCAGCCGGCAACACTGCCGTCATGAAGCCCGCCGAAGAGGCGTGCCTCTCGACCCTGCGCCTCGCTGAACTCGCCCTTGAGGCGGGCATTCCGGCCGGCGTCATCAACGTCGTCCCAGGCCTTGGCGAAGAGGCCGGCGCGGCGCTCTCGGGGCACCCCGGAATCGACTTCCTCTCCTTTACCGGTTCGCCCGAGGTCGGCACGTTGATCCAGCAGGCTGCCGCCGTGAACCATATCCCCTGCGTGCTCGAGCTGGGCGGCAAGTCGCCCCAGATCGTCTTTGACGACGCCGACCAGGAAAAGGCGGCGACCGTCGTCACCAACGCCATCATTCAGAACGCGGGCCAGACCTGCTCCGCCGGTAGCCGCGTGCTAGTGCAGCGCTCGATCTACGAGCCTTTCGTTGGGGAGCTGTCGCGCCGCTTCGCCCGCCTCCGCGTTGGCCCCCATGATCTGGACCTCGATTGCGGTCCGGTGATTAGCAAGGCCCAGCAGCAGCGCGTGCAGAGCTTCCTTGACCTCGCGCAGAACGAAAAGATCGAGGCCATTGGCGCCGGCGTCATCAGCAACGAGGCCGATCCGAACGGCTACTACGTCCGCCCGACCCTGCTCAACCTCGTCCCTCCCGAGCACATCCTGGGCCGCGATGAGATCTTCGGGCCGGTGCTCGCGGCAATCGTCTTCGACGACGAGGCCGACGCGCTCAGGATCGCCAACGGCACCGACTACGGCCTAGTCGCCGGTATCTGGAGCGAGAACGGTGCCCGTCAGATGCGGATGGCCAAGGGCGTCCGCGCCGGCCAGGTCTTCGTCAACGGCTACGGCGCCGGCGGCGGCATCGAGCTGCCCTTCGGCGGTAGCCGCCGCAGCGGGCACGGCCGCGAGAAGGGTTTCGAGTCGCTGCGCGAATACACGGTCGCAAAGACCGTCGTGTTCAACCACGGCCAGCTCTGAGGTTCAGACGTGAACGCTATCCCCGATCACTCCCAGGCCGCAGTGCTTCGGCACTTCGGCGAGGAGCTGAAGCTCGAGCCGGTCCCCGTCCCCGACGAGATCGAGCCTGGCGCCATCCTGGTCAAGACCGAGGCCTGCTCGATCTGCGGCACCGACGTGCACCTCTGGCAGGGTTCGCTCGCGCTCAAGGTCGATCTGCCCGTGATCCTCGGCCACGAGATGGTCGGCCGCATCGTCAAGCTCGGCTCCGGCGCCGACCGTGACACCACAGGCACGCCGCTGCGCGAAGGCGACCGCATCTGCTGGACGCACACCGCGTGCGGTCACTGCTTCTTCTGCTCGGTCGCCCGGCAGCCCACGCTGTGCGAGAACCGCCGCGCCTACATGTACGAGAACATGGAGAAGAGCCCCTACCTCCTCGGCGGCTTCTCCGAATACGGCTACGTGCTACCCGAGTCCGGGCGGATCAAGGTGCCCGACAACGTCTCTAACGCCCTCGCCTCGCTGTCGAGCTGCGCCTTCCGTTCGGTGATGAACGGCTTCGACAACCTCGGCGGCGTCTCCTCCTCCGAGAGCGTGGTCATCCAGGGCGCTGGCCCGCTAGGCCTGCTCGCCGCCGGCGTTGCCTCCGTCGCTGGCGCAAAGCGGGTGATCGTCATAGGTGCTCCCGATGACCGGCTCGCACTCGCCGAAGAGTTCGGCGCCAGCCACACCATCTCGATCGAGCGCCACGATGCCGCGTCCCGTCTCGACCGCGTCCGCGAACTGACCGACGGCCGGGGCGCTGACGTGGTCATGGAGTTCACTGGCCACCCCGCTGCATTCGGCGAAGGTCTCGACATCGTTCGTAGAGGCGGTCGCTACCTCGTCGTCGGCCAGCTCGGCGAAGGCTCAACGACGATCAAACCCTCGACGATCGTCAAGAAGAACGTCCATGTCATCGGATCTTTTTCCGGCGATGCGCGCAGCTATTTCAAGGCGTTAGACTTTGTGTCGCGCCAACAGGAACGCATCCCGTTCGAGAAGATGATCACCGGCCGCTACAAGCTCAGCGAGGTCAACACCGCGCTGCAGCGCATGAAGCGGCTCGAAGAGATCAAGCCGCTGATCGAGCTGGTGTGACCGACGTGACCGTGCGCGGCTTCGATCCTAACCTGAAGGGCCCGCTGGCTGGCGTCCGCGTGCTCGACCTCAGCCGGCTGGTGGCCGGCAACATGGCCACCCTGCTGCTGGGCGACTACGGCGCCGACGTCATCAAGATCGAGCACCCCGACAAGGGTGACGATCTGCGGCGCTGGCGCGCCGATGGCGTCGAGACCTTCTGGAAGGTCTATGGCCGCAACAAGCGCAGCCTTGCCCTCGACATCCGCAAGGGCGAGGGCCGCGAGATCTTCGCCCGCCTGCTGCCGACGGCGCAGGTCCTGGTCGAGAACTTCGTGCCGGGCACGCTCGAGAAATGGGGCTACAGCGAAGCCGACCTGCTGGCGATCAACCCGAAGCTGGTCATCCTGCGCATCTCCGGCTGGGGCCAGACCGGCCCGTACCGGGAGCGCCCCGGCTTCGGCACCCTTGTCGAGGCGATGAGCGGCTTTGCCCATCTCAACGGCTACCCGGACCGGCCCCCTGCCCTGCCCCCGCTTGCCATGGCCGATATGGTCGCCGGCCTTTACGGCGCCTTTGCCGCGCTGACCGCGCTGCGCGTCGTCGAACAGGGCGGCAAGGGCCAGTCGATCGACCTCTCGCTGTTTGAGCCGATGCTGTCGCTGGTCGCTTCCGAAGCGATCAAGCTCCGCGCCACCGGCGAAGTCACGCTCCGCTCGGGCAACCAGGCGCCGCACACCGCCCCACGCAACGTCTATCAGTGCAAGGACGGGGGCTTCATCGCCGTCTCGGGCTCGATGCAGTCGATGGCCGAGCTGATCATGCGCACGATCGGCCGCCCCGAGCTCTGTACCGATCCGCGCTTTGCGACGAACGACGCGCGCGTGGCCAACCGCGACGAGCTCGACGGCATCATCTCCGCGTTCACCGGCGCCCGCGACCTCGCCGAAACCTTCGCGCTGTTCGAGGCCGCCGGCGTGCCCTGCGCCCCGGTCTACTCGATGCGCGAGGTGGTGGAGGACCAGTACGTCCTCGGACGCGGCGCGATCACCGAGGTAGCCGACCGGGACCTCGGCAGCGTGCCCATGCACGAGATCACTCCGCGCCTCGGCGGCACCCCCGGCGTCTTCCGGCATCCTGCGCCGCGTCTTGGCGAGCACACCGACGAGATCCTCAGCGAGATCGGCTTCCGCCAGCCGGAGGCGGCCCAATGAGCCGGCCGGCCCTGCCGGTCTGGCGCTCCATGCTCTTCGTGCCGGTGACCAACGAGCGTTTCGTCGAAGGCGCGTCCCGGCGCGGCGCCGACGTCATCCAGCTCGATCTCGAGGACTCGATCCCGGCCGACCGCAAGGCTGAGGCCCGCGGCAAGGTTGCCGATGTCGCCGCCCGGCTGGTTGCCCAGGGGCTCGAGGTCATCGTCCGGGTCAACCGCCCCTGGCGGATGGCGCTCGCCGACATCGAGGCGTCGGTCTCCGCTGCCGCCACCGGCCTCAACCTGCCGAAGGTCCCAAACGCAGCCCACGTCCGCGCCATTGCCGAAATCCTGGACGAGCTCGAAGCCGAGCGGGGCCTGCCCAATGGCCACACCCGCCTGATGGTGATGATCGAGACGGCCGAGGGCCTGCTCAACATCAACGAAATCGCCGCCGCCTCGCCGCGCGTCGTCGGCCTCACCGTAGGTGCCGAAGACCTCGCCCTCAGCATGGGCATGGAGCCCGTCGAGGATGCCCTCTACGTGCCCAATGTGCAGGCGGTCGCAGCCGCCCGCGCCGCGGGCATCCTGCCGATCGGCTACATCGGCACAGTCGCCCAGTTCGCCGACCGCGAGGCCTTCCGCCGCACCGCCGAACGCGCCCGCGCCCTCGGCTTCGCCGGCGGCTTTGCCATCCATCCCGACCAGGTGCCGATCCTCAACGCCGCCTTCAGCCCCAAGGCGGAAGAAGTCGCGGCGGCCGAGGCGCTCATTGCCGCCTATGAGATCGCCCAGCGCGAGGGCCGCGGTGCCTTCACGCACAAGGGTGCCATGGTCGACCAGCCCGTCGTCGACCGCGCCCGCGCCGTCCTCAACCGCCACCGCGCGATCGGCGCTCGGTCCAATGCGAGCGCAGCGATAGCCCGCGCAGACGCCTAAGTCCTTCCACCCGCAAGCCAACCAACACGCCAACAGGAGAAACCAGTGGCAATCAGCAAGGCAACGCTCGAAATCCTGCGCAAGGTGCGCACCTCGGACGTCACCGACGCCCTCGACTCGATGGGCTACATGAACACCTACGAGATGGATCCGCGCATCCGTCCGCTGTTCCCGGGCATCACCTTTGCCGGCATTGCCGCGACCGCAGAGTACCGCGTCATCAACAAGCCCATCGAGCGCATGAGCTACGATGAGTTCGACGATCGGCAGTACAAGAAGGGTCCGGACGGCAAGGCCACTCCGGATGCGCTTTGGACCGGCGGCAACGCGATGGGCGCCCCCGACGAGGTGCAGGTCATCGACACCAAGCAGAGCCGCTGCGGCCTGCTCGGCTCCAACAACGTCCTCAATGCCAAGATCAAGGGCACGGTGGGTTTCGTCATCGACGGCGCCTGCCGTGACTCGGGCGAGTGCATCGGCCAGCAGTCGCCGGTGTTCTCCTCGGTCCGTTCGATGCGCCACATGGCCGGCCGCCTGGTCCTCGCCAGTGTCAACGAGCCGATCAACTGCGGCGGCGTCCTCGTCACCCCCGGTGACGGCATCGTGGCCGATGACGACGGCGTGATCGTCATCCCGCAGGCCGATGCCGACGAGATCGCAAAGCGCGCCTGGATGGTGCAGGACAAGGACCGCCGTCAGCGCCGCGCCTTCTATGAGAAGCTCGGCATGGCCTACGACAAGACCGTCGAGCTGGAAGAGCGCCCTTGGTAAGCGGCGCAACCGCAGCAAAACGAAGGGCGCCGGTCCAACCGGCGCCCTTTTTATTTGTCCGAGGAGCAGTGGGAGACCGGCGCCTCGCGGCGCCAGGCCTTAGTTCGCCGCCGGCACCAGCTCGAGCATGAGGCCCCAGTCGCGGTCATCCGGCCGCTCGGGCAGGTCGAGCACGTAGCTGATCGCGACGGTCACCGGTTCGCCCGGCTGCAGCCACTTCCCCTCGCGCGGATCGAACCAGGTGGGCCGGTAGGTCCCGGCCGGCACGGTACCGCGCAGGCTTGCCTTGAGAGGCGCGTCCTTCTCGAAATAGAGCATGAACAGCGACCGGTCGGGCGTGCGCGCGCAATAGGCCCAGCCATAGTAGGAAAAGTCCGGCCCGGTCTTGTTGGGCATCACCAGCTCGGCGTTGGGCTGGAGCTCGCGATAGCGCGTGCCCTGCACCATAGCGAACGTGCGCAGGTGCTGCACCTCCGCGCCCGAGCGCCACTGAAACGCATCCCACATCTTGTGGACCGACTCAGGTTCGATGTCGGCCTGCCAGATACCCTCGGCACCGTAGATGTAGCCGGCGAGTCCGCCGCTGAGGAACGAGCCGTAAAGCCCCGAGCGCACGTAGAAGCGGTCGGCATCGCTGTCGGCCGGCACCCGCAGTGGATAGGGCGTGCTCAGCTGGTGCAGCCCGGCATAGTAGGGTTCGCCGTTGATCGCGGGCTTGCGCTCGGTCTGGTGGATCTCGGTCAGGTACCAGTAGGTGTAGTGCTCGCGCACGTTGCCGCTCTGGTGCAGGTCGACCCAGCTGTTCTCGCCGAAATTGACCAG
>JAEZBF010000036.1 GCA_023427545.1 Pseudomonadota bacterium | reverse complement strand
ATCGTCAGGACTCATCGCGTGGGTGACCCGGGCGGTTTCCTGCTCGATGATCGGGCCCTCGTCGAGGTCGGGCGTGACGTAGTGGGCGGTGGCGCCGATCAGCTTGACGCCGCGCGCGTGCGCCTGGTGATAAGGCTTGGCGCCCTGGAAGCTGGGCAGGAAAGAGGGGTGGATGTTGATGATCCGCCCGTAGAGGCGGGTCGCGAAGCGGTCCGAGAGGATCTGCATGTAGCGCGCCAACACGACGAGGTCGGCCCCTGTTTGGGTCACCAGCTGCAACACCTGGTCCTCGACGGCGGCCTTGTTGCCGTCGATCACGGGCACGTAGTGATAGGGGATGCCCTCGTACTCGGCGGTGCGCCGGGAATCCTCGTGGTTCGAGACAATCGCGGCGACGTCCGCCTCGAGCCAGCCGACGCGGATCTGGTAGAGGAGGTGCAGAAGGGTGTGGTCGAACTTCGAAACCATCACCAGCACCTTCTTGCGGCGCGACTGATCGACCAGCTCGGTGCGCATTCCAAAGCGCTGGATGACCGAGTGCAGCGCCACCTCGAGCTGGGAGCGTTGCACCTCTTCGGGCGCAGTGAACGCGAGGCGCATGAAGAACTGTCCGGTCTCGCGGTCCCAGAATTGGTTGGACTCGGCGATGTTGCACTCGAGCGCGGCAAGCTCGGTAGTGACCGCGGCGACGATCCCGGGCCGATCGGCGCAGGAGAGGGTAAAGACGTAGCTGGGCACGATGATCAGGGCTGCGTTGGCGGGGCAGGAGGGGCCGGCGGGTTCGAGCCCGGCGGAGCTTTGTCGGGAGCCGGGCCGGCGTTCTTGTCGTAGGTGATGAAGAAGGTCCAGATGGACCAGGCGACCATGATCAGTGTCAGGATGCCCCAGAACTGGTCGTGGTTGTAAAGCCACTCCCAGACGGACCAGACGACGCAGACGCCGGTGACGGCGACGCGTCGCCACATCGGGCGAAACCACTCGAGGCCGTTGCTCGCCATTTCCCCTCCATCGTGCTCGGCGGGACTAATAGATCAGCGGCCGGAGCGGCGCCATAGCGGAGCGTAGTTGCGGTAAAAGTGGGCCGCTGCAATGCTAGTGCTGGCGCCCAGCACCGATCACGCCAAGCGTGATGTTACCAGCTTAAGCCGGAAGAGTTACGCGATCTGGGCGAGTGGCCGCCCAGCATTATTTCGGCGGATTGCAAGTTGTCTCCAGACCCGGGATGGTCGCCAACGCGACACCGGCACCGGGCCCCCAAAGATGTTGCAGTATATGTGGGATAGCCTCGTGCGTCCCGATACGACGATCGGCCAGGTCTTCGTCGCACTTGTCGGCGCGACACTCGTTGCGATCTTCGGCTACCTTCTGGCAAGCTCGCGAAGGGTCGCGTCTCGCTGGCTCAGCAAGAAGGTGTTCCAGATCCGGAGTCCGACGGATGAGAAGCTGCACACCATCGAAGAGCTCCAGCGGGTGTTCCCGCCGGAAGAGCGCGATCCGAGCGGCGTGCTGGCGGATTGCATCAGCGCTTCGAACTACGTCAACGGGAAGCCCCAAAGCGACGTCGCGCAGATCGTTCTCTACTACGAGAGCGAGGGTAGAATTCAGGGCTACCTCTCGGCGGAATACTACATCCCCGAACGGACCATTTTCCTCTGGTACCTCGTCAACCTGCGGACGATCAGCGACAGCACGGTCCTGAAATGGCCGCCGACGTCCTCCGACCTGTCGTTGGAGGAACGCAATGAGCGCGAGCGGGAACGCGATAGTGCTCTAGCGCTGTTTCGAGAGCTGAGGGAGCACGACTACGACGACCACGTATCTGAATATCTCCTGCGAGCGCTGAGCTCGACCTGCGAGCAGATCAAGGCGCCGTGGCGCCATGTCATTGCGGAAGTCGACGCGCGGCGCGGTCGTGATGCGGCGGGCAAGCTCCGCATATTCCAAGGCTACATCTCAAAGATCCTGTCGCCGACCGTGTGGCAGCGCGTCCGATCCAAATTGCCGCTGATCGGACGTCGCATCGATCAGTCGGAGTGGGTATTCGCGATCGACGTTCCGTTCGCAATGCCGCTGCATGATCCGGACCTGCTCGCGGGGCGCTCTGCCTCCGAGATCAAGAAATACGAGACCAAGGCCTGGCTGATCTATGGACCAAGGCCTACAGGCACCACACCCACCCTCGCCCGCGCCGACGTGCTGATGTTCTATGACGTGCTGGCGACGTCGTACAAGAAGGGCATCGTCGACTACGATGCATACATCGACAGCTACTTCGAGAACCTGAAAACCAAGGTGCCGGAGCATCCCAGGCTCCTTGAGTCGATCGGTGGAGACGGAGTGGCGAAGCGCCGAGCCACGTTGTCGCGATCTCCCGCCACGTCAGAACCGACCCCTCGAAGCGCCGCTGCTGGCTAGGACGATGGGCGCCGTGCGTACCTGAACTGAATGATGGTCGCCGCCACCACCCCGACGGTAACAAGCCCTACGATGATGGTCGCGAGGGCGTTGACCTCCGGGGAAACGCCGAGGCGGATCTTGGAGAAGATCACCATCGGCAGGGTCGAGGAGCCGGGGCCGGAAACGAAGCTCGCGATGACGAGATCGTCCAGCGACAGGGTGAAGCCGAGCAGCCAGCCCGAAACGAGCGCGGGCGCAATGATCGGCAGGGTGATGTCGATGAAGGTTCGCGCGGGGGTGGCGCCGAGGTCCATCGCCGCTTCCTCGAGGCTGAGGTCGAAATCGGCGAGGCGGCTCTGCACCACGACCGTGACATAGGCCATGCAGAACGTGGTGTGGGCGATGATGATGGTCAGCATGCCGCGCCCTGAGGGCCAGCCGAAGAGCCCCTCCATCGCGACGAACAGAAGCAGCAGGCTCAGGCCCGTAATGACGTCGGGCATGACCAGCGGGGCCGAGACCATGCCAGAGAGCAGGGTCTTGCCGCGGAAGCGCCGAAAGCGGACGAGCGCGATCGCGCAGAGCGTGCCGAGAACAAGGGCGATCGTCGCGCTGATCGCGGCGATGCGCAGGCTGAGCCAGGCGGCGCCCAGGATTTGCGGGTCGGCCATGAGGTCGGCGTAGGACTTGGTCGAGAAGCCCGACCACACCGTCACCAGCCGGTTGGCGTTGAACGAGAAGACAACGAGCGAGATGATCGGCGCGTAGAGGAAGGCAAAGCCGAGCACCGCGGCGATGCGCGCGAACCAGCGGCTCATCCGCGGCCCTCCACGACGGCGTTCTGGGCGCGCTGCATCAAGACGATCGGGATGACCACGACGATCAGCATCGTCACCGCGAGCGCGGAGGCCCGCGGCCAGTTGGTCTTGGAGAAGAACTCGTCCCAGAGGACGCGGCCGATCATCTGCGTTCCCGGTCCGCCGAGCAGCGAGGGGATCACGAACTCTCCGATCGCCGGGATGAAGACGAGCATTGCGCCGGCAATCACGCCCGGGAGTGACAGGGGAAGGGTGACGGAGAGGAAGGTGGTTACGGGGCGTGCGCCGAGATCTGCTGATGCTTCAAGCAGATCAGGGTCTAGCTTCACAAGATTTGTGTAGAGCGGAAGGATGAAGAACGGCAGGTAGGAATAGACGATGCCGACGTACACCGCGAAATCGGTCTGCATCATCGTCAGCGGGCCAAGGCCGAAGACAGCGAGCGTGTTGTTGATGACGCCCTCGCCGCGCAGGAAGCCGCTGAGCGCGTAGACGCGGAGGAGGAACGACGTCCAGAACGGCAGGATCACCAGCATCAGCAGGATGTTGCGCCAGCGCTGGGGGGCGCGGGCGATGGCATAGGCCATGGGGTAGCCGATGAGGATGGTGATCGCGGTCGAAATGGCGGCGATGCGGAGCGAGCTCAGAAAGGCGCCGATATAGATGTTGGACGGGTCGGTCAGCACCCGGATGTAGTTGGAGAGGTGCAGGGTGAGCTGGACCGTGCCGTTCTCGCTGGTCAGCAGGTCGGAATAAGGTGGCTGGCCGAACTGCTTGGTCGCAAGCGAGATGCCGAACACCACCGCGAGCGGGATCAGGAAGAACAGGACGAGCCAGAAGAAGGGCGCAAAGATCACGGCGCCACGGCCGGAGAGGCCAACGGTTGCGAGCGCACGGCGGATGAGGCCGTGCGGGCGGAGCGCGAGGGGGTTGGCCTCGGCGGTCATCTATGTAGACCGGAGTTAGATAGGCCTGTGCGTGAAGAGTCCCCCCACCCCAGCTTCGCTACGTCGCTGGCGCGCCTAGCTGCGCTACCCTCCCCGCGAGGGGGGAGGGAGGCCCGACTATCAAGTCGGGGTGTGCTCATGAGGTGAGGACCGAGCCGGAGACGTCGCCCCACTGGGCCCAGACCGGTTCGTCCCAGCGAATGGCGTCGGGGTCGCCGCGCAGCGAGTTGGCCTTGGTGACGCGGATGCGCTTGCCTGAGTCGAGCAGCACTTGGAAAACGCTCATGTCGCCGAGATAGGCAATGTCCTCGACCATCCCGTGGGTGACGTTGGCGTCGCCGATGGGACGCTCGCGGGTGAGGGTGATCTTTTCGGGCCGGATGGCGAACCAGAGGGTCTGGTCTGGGGCGCAGTCGACGCCGTGCCCGACATAGATGTCGGTGCCCGCTTCCGCCGAGCGGATGCGGACATGGTCGGGCTCGTCCTCGGTGACGACGCCCTCGAACATGTTCACCGAGCCGATGAAGCCGGCAACGAAGCGCGAATTGGGGAACTCGTAGATGTCGGTCGGTTCGCCGATCATGGCGATCTCGCCCTGGTTCATCACGCCGATCCGGGTGGCGAGGCTCATCGCCTCTTCCTGGTCGTGGGTGACGACGATGAAGGTGACGCCGAGCGTCTCCTGGATCTTGACCAGCTCGAACTGGGTTTCCTCGCGCAGCTTCTTGTCGAGCGCGCCGAGCGGCTCGTCGAGCAGCAGCAGCTTGGGGCGGCGGGCGAGTGCGCGGGCAAGCGCCACGCGCTGGCGCTGGCCGCCCGAGAGCTGGTTGGGCCGGCGCTTGCGATACGCCTCCAGCTTGACGAGCCGGAGCAGGTCGGCGACTCGCTCGTCGATCTCCGCACGGGGCATGCCGTCGCGCCGCAAACCATAGGCGACGTTCTGCTCAACGCTCATGTGCGGGAAGAGCGCGTAGGACTGGAACATCATGTTCACGGGGCGGCGATAGGGCGGCACGCCCGCCATGTCCTGCCCGTCGATCATGATGGTACCGGCGGTCGGCTTTTCGAAGCCCGCAAGCATGCGCAGCAGCGTCGATTTGCCCGACCCCGAGCCGCCGAGCAGGCAGAAGAGCTCGCCCTTGTAGATGTCGAGCGAGACGTCGCTCACCGCCGCGACATCGCCGAACTTCTTTGTGACGTGGCTGATGCGCACGAACGGGGTGGCGCTCGCATCGCGCCATGGGCGGGTATCGGCAGCGATCGGCGGCTTCTTGGCCATGGCGCCTGCGAGAGGTCGGGGGCGGAGCGCTCACGCCCCGCCCGTAAATGTGGTGTCCGCTGCTACTGGCCGGCGCGGATGCGCTGCCAGGTTTCGGTCAGCAGCTCGTCGTAATCGGGCGAATGCGCCTTGAGCGTGAAGAGCTTGGCCGAGACTTCGGCGGTCGGATAGATCGAGGGGTCTTCCTTGATCTCGGGCTTGATCTGGTCAAGCGCCGCCTTGTTGCCGGAGGCATAGAACACGAAGTTCGTGTTCGCCGCGGCGACGTCCGGACGCATCATGAAGTCGATGAACTTGTGCGCGTTGTCGGGGTGCGGCGCATCGGCGGGAATGGCCATCAGGTCGAACCACTTGAGCGCGCCTTCCTTGGGGATCATGTAGGCGACTTCCACCCCTGCGTTCGCCTCGGTCGCGGCATCGCGGGCGATGAAGACGTCGCCCGAGTAGCCGACCGAGAGGCAGACCTCGCCGTTGCCGAGGTCGTCGATGTACTGGCTCGAGTTGAAGTAGCGCACATAGGGCCGGATCGACATCAGCAGCTCCTCGGCCTTCTTGAGGTCGTCCGGGCTCTCCGAGTTTGGATCGAGGCCCAAATAGTTGAGCGCCGTGCCGATGACCTCGGCCGGAGCGTCGAGGACGGTGACGCCGCAGCCCTGCAGCTTGCTGACGATCTCGGGCTTGAAGAGCACGTCCCAGCTGTCCACCGGCTGGTCGCCGAGCGCTTCCTTGACCTTGGCCACGTTGTAGCCAAGACCGGTGGTGCCCCACATGTAAGCGCCGGCGAACTTGTTGTCCGGATCGGGGGGCGCGGGCGCGGCCATCACGTCGGGATCCATGTTGGCGAGGGTGGGCAGCTTGGACTTGTCGAGAGGCTGGAACAGGCCGGCCTGCACCTGACGCTCGAGGAAGAAGCCCGACGGCACGACGACATCGTAGCCCGAGTTGCCGGCGAGGAGCTTGGCCTCGACCAACTCGTTGCTGTCGAACACGTCGTAGTTGACGTGGATGCCCGTCTCGGCCTCGAATTTGCTCACCGTGTCTTCGGCAATGTAGTCGGACCAGTTGTAGACGTTGACCACCTTCTCTTCCTGAGCGAGCGCGGGCGCGGCGGCGAACAGGGCGGCAAGCGCCAGGACAGGGGCTTTGGTCATGGCTTTCGTCTCCTCAGTAGGGCTGTGCAACGGGGCTAAGCAGCGGCATCTGTCGTTGAGAACCAAAGGGCGGGCGCGGGTTGCGTAGAGGGCATCCGCCCACGATGAGCGTCGTCCGGATCCGAAAGGCTGGGCGGATCGAAAAATGCCGGTCTCAGTGCAGTCGTCCTTGCGCGCGGTGCGAGGGGAAACTAGTGGCAATCCGCACATGGGACAAGCGGTTTGCCTTGGGAAGTTGAGGGGTTGACGGGTCGCATCGGCTGCAGTGAATAAGACTTCCGGCTAAGCGGCGACCTCGCCGCGGCCACACGAACAACGGATCCCCCAGCGTGCCCGCCACTGACCTGCTTACGCTCGGCGCCGAGGTTGCCGACGCGCTTGCTCGCCGCATACCCGTCGTGGCGCTCGAATCCACCATCATCACGCATGGCATGCCCTATCCGCAGAACCTAGAGATGGCGGCGGGGGTGGAGGCGGTGATCCGCGAGAACGGCGCGGTGCCCGCAACGGTCGCCATCATGGATGGGCGGTTCCATGCCGGGCTGGGCGCGGCCGATCTGGAGCGGCTGGCGCGGACGGGCGGCGAAGCGGCCAAGGCGTCGCGACGGGACATCGCGGCGCTGCTCGCGAGCCGCGCGCTCGCCGGGACGACCGTGGCCACGACGATGTATATCGCCGCACTCGCCGGGATCGAGCTGTTCGCAACGGGCGGCATCGGCGGCGTGCATCGCGGCGCGAGCGAAACCTTCGACATCTCCGCAGACCTGAGCGAGCTCGGACGCACGCCGGTTGCGGTGGTCTGCGCCGGCGCCAAGTCGATCCTCGACATCGGCAAGACGCTGGAGGTGCTCGAGACGAACGGCGTGCCGGTGCTGGGCTATGGCACCGAACACTTCCCCGCCTTCTGGGCACGCACCAGCGGCTTCAAGGCCGACCGGCGCATCGACACGCCGCAAGAAGTCGCGGAGCTGCTGAACCTGCAGTTCGACCTGGGCCTGGGCGGCGTGCTGATCGCCAATCCGATTGCGGAGGCGGATGCCTGGGACGAGGCACAGATCGAAACGCACATCGTTGCGGCGCTTGCCGATGCTGAACGGGAGGGGATCAAGGGCAAGGACAGCACGCCCTACCTGCTCAAGCGCATCTTCGAGC
>JAEZBF010000321.1 GCA_023427545.1 Pseudomonadota bacterium | reverse complement strand
GAACTGGACTTCTCGGGGGCTGCGCCATATGCGCTGCTCATGATCATGCTCTCGGCGCCCCTGGTCCTGTTGCTGCGCTCGGAAGCAGAGAGGGCGGCGGGCAGATGAGCCTGCTGACCGTCCGTGGGGTAACGCGCCGCTACGGCGATGTAACGGCTGTGGCCAATGTCGATCTCGACGTGCCCGCCGGCAGCCGGACGGCGATCGTGGGTCCTTCCGGATCCGGCAAGACGACGCTCCTTCGGATGATTGCGGGGTTCGAGGTGCCTGACGAAGGCACCATCGCGCTGGGCGGGGAAATGCTGGCGGATGGGGGTGTCGCCATGCCGGCACATCGGCGCGGCATCGGCTACGTCGCTCAGGAGGGTGCGCTCTTTCCGCATCTGACGATCGGCCAGAACATCGCATTCGGGCTCGACCGGACGGCTGATCGGAAGACACGGATCGCCGAATTGATGGATCTCGTCGGGCTGGAGAGCACCATGGCCAAGCGCCGGCCCCACGAGCTCTCGGGCGGGCAACAGCAACGCGTTGCCCTCGCGCGCGCGCTGGCGCGCCGGCCTCGGCTCATGCTGCTCGACGAGCCTTTTTCGGCGCTCGACGCCGCCCTACGCGAATCTACCCGCGAGATGGTCGGCGAGGTGCTGAGCGCCGCCGGCGTGACCACGATCCTCGTCACCCACGACCAGGCCGAGGCGCTCTCGTTCGCGGATCACCTAGCCATCATGCGCGATGGCCGTGTGGTGCAGGCCGGACCACCCCAGCACCTATACCTCGCACCCTATGACGAAGCCGCGGCGCGTTTCCTGGGCGAAGCGATCATCCTCGAGGCCGAAGTCGCGGGCGGGCTGGCCCGCAGCCCGATGGGTTGGGTGGCTGTGGCCGAGATGAACCGCAAGGGCCCTGCGCGCATCATGCTGCGGCCCGAGCAGATCGCCATGCGCGTGACGGAGGAGGGGGCGCAGACCGACGCGGCCAAGGGGCGGGTCGTGGGATGCTTCCCGCGCGGCCCCACGACGCGGGTGGTCATCGAGCCGATGTGGCTGCGGCACCAGACGACCATCACGCTGACGACGTCCAGCGTCCTCTGCCCGCCGATCGGAGCGATCGTTCAGCTGGATCTGCTCGGGACCGCCCACGTCTTCGCCGCATAGGAAGCTGAATCGGGAGCCCCGATGGCGCTCCCATCGTCAGCCGAAGTGCTTTCGGCGGACGCGGCGTATCGCCAGCCAGACGACGAGCACGACGAACGGCACTGCCAGTGAGAGCGCCAGCGGTTTGTCGACGTGCATCGTCTCGAGGGGGCCGGCCAGCAGGTAGCCGAGAATCCCTAGCAGGTAGTAGCTGATGGCAATGACAGACAGCCCCTCGACCGTCGCCTGCAGCCGGTATTGGCTCTGAGCCGTGGCTGCGATGGTGTCGAGCACCAGGCTCTGCTGGGTTTGCATGTCGAGCCCGATGCGCACGTCCAGGAGCCCGATCACCCGCTCGATCTTCTCTGTCAGTGAGACCAGCCGCTTCTCGAAGGCAGCGCAGGTGCGCAGCGCCGGATCGACGCGATTGGCGACGAAGCGGCCGATCGACGATCCAAGCGAGGTCGGCCCCTCGCGAAGCGCATCCAGCCTCGCGTGAAGAATTTCGCCGTAAGCTTTTGAGCCCGAGAGCCGATAGTCCAGCCGTTCGGACAGGCGTGAGGACTCGATCGAGAGGCGATAGAGCGTATCGAGCGCCGCCGTGATCGCCTCTGTGCTGGTCGCATCGGCAAGCGATTCAATCAGCCGCTCAAGTTCTCGTTCTGCGGCACCGAGGTCGGCCGAAGCGCGACGCACTGCCGGCAGGCCGAGCAGCGCCATGCAGCGGTAGGTCTCCATCTCCAGGATGCGGCGCACCAGCACGGAACGGCGCAGGATCGTAAGGCGACCCGCTGCAAGGCGAAGTATCGTGAAACCATCGGCGTCGGGGACGTAGTCGCACGCGATCTCGCCGCCGCCATCATCGACCGTTGAGGCACAGCGGCTGGAGAGGTTCAGGCGGTCGAGCCAGCCCTGCGCCACCGCCTCTTCGTCGGTCACGTCCAGCAACGTGGCGGCGATGAGTTCGGCGCCGGCCATGACGTCAATCCCTATATCGTCAGGCCAGGCAACCGGATCATCCGACGGTGCCTGCCAGGTCAGGGTGACGAACTCGGTATGGAACTCCCATGTGACGCGCAGTCCGGCCGCAGTGAAGCTCACCTGACGTGGCGTTTGCTGCCCGATATCGAGCCCGCGTTCCGTGCAGAATGCGCGGAACCGGCGGTGCAGGGCTTCGAGCTCGGCGGGATCGGGCGAGACGACAAAGACGAGGCGCCGGATGCGCTCGGCACCCTCGACGATCTCCATCGGTCGGGCGTGCAACTCGGAGGTGATCGCATCGCGATCGGGGTGGTTGCGCGGCGGCAGCATGCTCTGCAGGTCCTGTTCGAGGCGCAAGCTTAGCAGGTGCCTCGATGCTGTCAGGGAGACGTGCCGACGCAGGGCAAGCTTTTTCCTATGGCCATCATAGATAGGAATGCATGGAAGGCGTGTTTAAAAATCAGGCAGTTAGTGGAGGAATGCATGACGATCTCACGGAGAACTGCCGCCAAGGGTCTTCTGGCAGGTGTGTTTGCAGTCGCAATGGCAGGTGTTGCGGTAGCCCAGGCGCCGCTTCAGCTCACCCTTGCATTGCAGGGCACCGGTACGGCCAAATGGGAGCTGGCCGCCATGCAGGCGCTCGAGCTCGACAAGAAGCACAATCTCCAGCTCGAGGTGAAGGACGTCGCCGACAGCGCCGCCGGGCAGCTTGCCCTGCAGGCCAAGCAGGCAGACGTCATCCTGTCGGACTTCGTCTGGGTGGCGCTGCAGCGTCACGAAGGCAACAAGGTCACCTATGTGCCGCATTCGCTCACCGTCGGCGGCCTGATCGTTGACCCGGCTGCGGGCATCAACTCGCTCGCCGACCTCAAGGGCAAGACGCTGGCTGTTTCGGGAAGCCCGGTAGACAAGAGCTTCGTGATCCTTGCCGCCGACTACAACAAGCAGACCGGCGGCACCCTCGTGGATGATGCAACGACCCGCTTCGGCGCGCCCCCGCTCATCAATGAGCTCATCACCGGCGGTCAGGCGCAGGCTGCGCTCAACCTCTGGAACTGGAACTCCCGGGCGAAGCTTGCAGGTCGTACCGAGCTGATCTCGGTCGCCTCGCTGCTGCAGGACCTTGGCGTTGCCGAAACCCCGCCGCTGCTCGGCTGGGCATTCTTCGAGGAAACCGCTGCAGCCAAACCGGATGCGATCAAGGCGTTCGTCGATGCCTCGTTCGAGACCAAGGCCGCGCTGCTCACCGACGACGCTCTGTGGGACAAGATCCGGCCAGCGATGAACGTAAAGGACGATGACGCACTGTTTGCCCAGCTGCGCGACGACTACCGCAAGGGGATCGTCAAATCCTTCACCGCCTCGACGGTGGATGCGGCCAAGGCAGCTTTTGCGATCATGGCCAAGTTCGGTGGCAAGGACGTGGTGGGCGACATCACGGAAATCCCGGAAGGCACGTTCTACACGACGCTGCAGACGCAGTAACCCCGCCTGCGAACCAATGCGATCGGCGGCTCCGCTTCAGTGCGGGCCGCCGATCCTCGCTTGTACTAAGCGAGCGCCGGTTCGCGGCTGGTCCTGATGCCGTCTACTTCGGCGGCAATGCGGGTGAGGTTTGCGGCCGTGCGCGCGTCGCGCGGGATCGGGAACTGCATGTCCCCGGTTATGCGCACCGGCCGCCCGGAGAGGACGACTGCCCGGTCGGCCAGCGCCGCAGCGTCCTCGGCAAGGTGCGTCACCAGCAGCACCGTAGGCTCATGGGTGGCGATCAGCTCGCGCAAAACGGTCTGGATCTCGAGGACGAGCGAGCGGTCGAGCGACACGAACGGCTCGTCAAGCAGCAGGAGCCGAGGGTTCACGGAAAACGCGCGGGCCAGAGCTACGCGGCGCTGCATGCCGCCGGACAGCTGGTGCGGAAAGGCATCCTCGAAACTCGCGAGCCCGACCCGGCGCAGGATTTCAACCGCCTCCTCGCGTGTGGCTTGCGCCCGCACCGCCCGGATGTTTTCTGCGGCAGTCAACCAGGGCAGGAGCCTCGCATCCTGGAAGACGAAGCCGGCCGGTGGCGCAGATTCGGCGGGAACGCCATCGATCTCGATCCGTCCCTGGTAGTTGGTGTCGATGCCGGCAACGAGGCGCAACAGGGTCGACTTGCCCACCCCGCTCGGACCCACGAGCGCCACCACGCTGGAGGGCGCAACCTCCAGGTTGAAGCCGCTGAACAGCGGTGCGTGCGTCGGATCGAACCGCTTCTCGGCGACCGAAAGGCTCAGGAGTGGTCCGCGCGCCATCTGAGCACCCTCCCTTCGATCGGGCGGAGAACGAGGTATTCGAAGATGAAGACGACGATGATGAAGGCAATCGTGTAGGCAAAGATGCCGGTGATGTCGAAGAACTGGAAGAAGGTCTGGATGCGGAAGCCGATGCCGCCGTCGCTGCCCAGCACCTCGAAGACGAGGACGATCTTCCAGATCAGCGAAAGCCCGGTCCGCGCAGCCGCGAGCACGAAGGGCATCAGCTGCGGCGTGGTGATCAGCCGCAGCCGGCGCCAGGTGGAGAAGCGAAAAGCCGCGGCGAGCTCGTCATAATCGCGCGAGAAGCTGCGCACGCCCTCACGGATCGTGGCAATGACTACCGGCAACTTGTTGAGCGTCACAGCAAGGATCAGCGCGAACTCCGTGAGTCCCAGCCAGATGTAGAGCACGATCGCAATGACGATCGCGGGCACGTTGAGCCCGATCACTACCCACGTCGAGAACAGCCGGTCGAGGGCACGATTGCGGCCGAATGCGATACCGATAATGGTGCCCAGAACCATCGCGACGGCGAACGAGATCGCCGTGCGGGTCAGGGTCTTGCCCATGTCGGCGATGAGCCGTCCGTTGACGGTCAGTTCCCACATCTCCGCGGCGACCACGAGGGGAGTGGGGAAGAGCCGCGAAGGAAAGACCATCGCCGCGATCTGCCAGACGATGACCAGGATGACGAGGCTGACCACCTCTAGCGAAATACCGAAGGAACGGCGCGCGCCTGCCCTGCGCGACGGGGCCACACCCCCTGTTGTGGTGACGGCCTCCTGCGTCATTGCGGAGCCTCGGTTGAAACGAGCAGAGGTTGCCTAAGCCACCGGCAACTGAAGGCGGACTGGGGACATATCGCCGATGCAGATATTGAGGACAATCGGGGACTTGCCTTGAGGGCCGGCGATCATGGCATCGCTCGAGCCGGCCGCGAAATCTCTGGTCTTTCGCAAACTTGACATCGGCTGCTCTCGCGATCAATGCCAAAGCCGCGAGTGCGACCCAATGAACCGCCAAAGTCGCATTTTCTTTGCGTCGCCTATGGCCCTAAGCTGTGCCGCAGGGAGTTCCGGATGGGTCGGTTTCACGTACAACTGCTGCTGGGCGCCACGCTTGCGATCGGGGCCGTCTTTGTCGCCTCGCCGGCATTGGCGCAAGAGCGCGGGCGCGCGAGCGCGACCGGCAGCGACACCCTTACGCTCAACGGGCGCGAGTACCGGCTGTTCGGCATCGACGGGCTCGAGTTCAATCAGGGCTGCTTCGTCGACGGTCAGCCGCTGGCTTGCGGCGCTTCTGCAGTCCGTGCGCTGCAGATCCTGCTCGATCCGGCAGCCGTGACGTGCACGGCAAAGGGGCCGGCGCCCGTGAGCGGCACCCTTGCAACCTGTACCGGCCCGGACGGTGACGTCGCCCTGCGCATGGTTGAGCAGGGATGGGCGTTCGCCGATCGCTCGGTGTCGCAGGACTACATCGCTGCTGAAAACGCGGCCCGCTCGGGCCAGGCCGGCGCCTGGCGAGGCACATTCCAGGAGCCAAAAGCCTATCGCGAACTGATTGCCTCCGTTGAAGCCAAATACTCAGAGCGTGCCGGCGAATCTGCCCGAGCCGAGGCGGCAGAGGCCCTTACGACCGGTAGGCTCGATCTGTTCGGCCTCGACGGCATCGACGTGGACGTCGCCGCAGCCGGTGGAAGCCCGAGCGAACCGGAAGTGCACGAGATCGGCTTCGGCGGCTTCACACCGGGCTTCATCGATGCGGCCATCGAGCCGCCGGACATCTTCACCTGGGGTGCAGTGGCGCAAGCGCTCGAATCCAAGCGCCAGGACGCTGTCGCAGCAGTCAAGAAGAGTGTCGCAGACACGATCTTTCAGGCGCTGACGCAACGCCCCTCCCAGACGGTGAATACACCCGGCGCTGGGAGCTTCTACGCCGCGCTCAAGCGCAACGCGGCCGAATGGATCGCCGGCGGCCGCCAGCCCGTCCTCTACGTCAAGGCGCAAGACGTCCCCAACTGGATCCGCGACTGGTTCTCCGGTCAGCCGCCAGCCGAAGCGAAGATCACCCGCCGGGATGGCATCAACAATGCCAATTATCTCGGCACCATCGACGGGATCGACGTCTACGTTGGGCCCGGTCGGGACCGGGCGTCCCTGCTGGTTCCTGCCGACATCCTCTCGGGCATCACCTATGGCCGCGATGATGCGGGACAGGTTCTGACGCTCACAGTCGATCCTGCTGCGGGCAATGCATGGACCATGCGCTACGGCATGGCGCTCGATTGGCGCGACGACCAGATCACCTGGCTCGCCTTCCCTCAGATGGCCGCTCCCACACCGGATGCCGGCTGACGGCCGCATGTACATCAACAGCGGCAAGCCGCAGACAGAACCGCGCAAGAGGGCCCGCCAGTGAATCGCATCTTCGCCGTGCTCGTGATTGTCGCGGTGCTCGCGCTGGTCGGGTTCGGGGTGTTGGTTTTCACCAGCGGCGGCCCGCCGGCACCCACGCTCCCGGGCGCCCAGCCGCGCGTGGCGAGTCAACCGGCAACGCCTCAACCTGAGGCGGAACCGACCGTCACAACGACGTCGCAGGGCCAGGCCCAACCGGTAGCTCCAGCCACGTCGTCACCTCCCACAGCGGAGGAGATGCAGCCCGAGACTCCGGAGGCTGCCGACCGCTTCAACGTTTGGGCGAAGACGCTCCGCGATGATGGCCTGACGGTTACTGCCGGGAGGGTGGCAGCGTCCGGAGAGACCATCAGCGTTGCAGGCCTGACGATTGCCGGGCCAGACGAATCGCCCGGCTGGCGGTGGACTGCGGAGCGCGCCTCGCTCTACGACCGTGAGCTGTTCCACCTGCAAACTGCCGGTGAGACCGAGTTCGTCCTCACCAGCGGTCCTGGGCAGGAGACGAAGTGGTCGGGGACCGCCGACGCGATCGGCATCGCGATCACCCGCGATGCGCGCGACGCGCTTGGCCGCAGCATGATCGTGCGGGTCAACGGACTTTCGATCTCGGGCGCGAACGATTCGGCGCCGATCACGCTCAACGATGGCCAGCTGCGCATCCTGCTCAAAGGCGGCACGGGTCTGCTGACCCAGGGCACGGACATCGTTCTGCGCCTAAGCGATTTAGGACTTCCCGCCGCGGCGGGCTCGCCGCTCGGTTCGAAGCTCAAGTCGCTCTCTACGGAATTCGCCGTCGGCCGCGCGATCACGAGCTATTCCCTTCAGCAGGTGATCGACTTCTTTTCCCGATCCGGCGGGGCAGGGGTGAATCTAGGCACCATCGCTCTCGACTGGGGGCCGCTCGACTTTATCGGCACCGGGACCTTCGGGCTTGGTGGATCGGGAGCACCGCGGGGCCGGTTCGACGTCAAGGTGGCCGATCCCCTGACGCTGCTTGATGCAGTTGCCGCAGCGGGGGCAGTGCCGGCGCACCTTGCCGACACCTATGCCGCGCTCCTCCTGGAGATGGGCCGAAATGTCGAGGAGGGGGGCGTACCCATGACGGTTGTTTTCGAGAGCGGCGGCCTCACGATCGAGGGGCCTCAGGGTCAGATCAGCGTACCCTTGACCGCCGCTACCCCCGCTTCTGCGCCAACGTCTGCACCAGTCGGTGCGACACCAACTGCGGCCCCCGCCAATCCGTAGCGCTCGCTAGTGTGCATAAGGACAAATCGTCGCGGTTGCCGGAGCTCTCGCGGCATCGTCGGTGAGCTCCATCGCGGCTGAATTGTGGCCGCATACCCCTCATTTGCATCCTTGCAAACCGGTCTTCTAATACCTTTGTCGCACGGCCCCTAGGCCTGCTGGGGGGCTTATTCGCTTGCACCTACTCCCCATGGACTACTAACATTCAAGCCCCGTAGCTCGGGAGGAGCTTCGACAGCGAAACTTCGCTGGAGAACGGGCGCTCTACCCTCTTCCGGTAGGGCGCGGCACCCTAGAAGAATCCAAAGGGAGATTTTAATGCCAAGTGTGAAGTCAACCACCAGGCTGGCACTGGGGTTGGGAACCGCCGTAGCGACGATGTGGGTACTTGCCCAGCCCGCTATGGCTCAGGCCCAGCCCGCGCCGGCTGCACCCGCGGCACCTGCTGCCGCAGCTCCCGCCGCAGCGGCGCCCGCCGCGGCTCCTCCGGCAGAACCGCGCCGGGGCTCGTTCAACCTCAACTGGTCGAACGATCGCCTCCTGAAGGCCAACAATGAGCCCAACAACTGGCTCATGCAGGGCAAGGACGTCCAGTCGCACCGCTACTCCTCTCTGACCCAGATCAACAAGGACAACATCTCCGGTCTCCGGATGGTGTACGCCTTGTCGCTGGGCGGCGCGAACGACGTAGCCGGCGCCAACGGCCCGAACATCATGGCGACGCCGCTGGTCGACAACGGCATCATGTACACGATCTCCTCGTGGGGCCGTGTGTTCAAGATCGACGTGCGCAACCCGCAGGCCGCAGACCTCATCTGGATCTCCGATCCCGAGATCGAGCACGAGGGCAACGATCCGCAGACCCGCGGCATCGCGCTCTACGGCACCAGCATCATCAACCCGCTGCGTGACGGCCGGCTGGTGGCGCAGGACCGCGACAGCGGCGAGATCCTGTGGGACAAGCAGATGGCGGTGACCACCGAGTATGGTGGCCAGGAACGCTTCAACGCGGCGCCGCTCTGCATCGAAGACAAGTGCATGGTCTCCAATGCCACCGGCGACGGCGGCACGCGTGGCTGGCTGGCCGCGGCGGATCCGACCACCGGTGAAGAGCTGTGGCGCACCTACGTCGTCCCGGCCCCGGGCGAGCCCGGCTCCGAGACCTGGCAGGACACTGCCCAGACCGCTTGGACCCGTGGCGGTGGCGGCATGTGGACTACCGGCTCGTACGATCCGGTCAACCGCAACGTCATCTGGGGCACCGGCAACCCGGTCCCGAGCTACGACCCGGAGTTCCGTCCTGGCGACAACCTCTTCACCGACTCGACGATCGCCTTCGACGTCGATACCGGCAAGATGAAGTGGTACTTCCAGCTGACTCCGAACGACGGCTGGGACTATGACGAGAACGGCGTGAACTTCGTGTTCGATGCGCCGATCGACGGCCAGATGACCCACCAGATCGGCCACTTCGGCCGTAACGGCTTCTACTACAACTTCAACGCTACCGATGGTTCGTTCATCACCGGCAGCCAGTGGGTCAACGAAGTCACCTGGACCAAGGGTCTCGACCCCAAGACCGGCAAGCCGCTGGAGTACAATCCGGATCTCGCCGTTCAGACCTACATCCCGGAGACCCGCGCTCTGCGTGAAGACTTCGGCACCGACGTGACGACCTGCCCGACCTGGCACGGCGGTACGGCTCACCAGCCCCCGGCCTACAACCCGGTCAAGTACATCGCGTACACGGTCAGCACCGAAGGCTGCTTCACTCAGGACATGACCAAGGCGTCGATCACCGAGCCGCCGCCGAAGGCCGGCCAGGGCACGCTGAAGGACGTCAACGGCACCATCAGCAACCTCTACTACGGTGCGATCACCGCTGTGGACGTGCGGACGGGTCAGGTTCTGGCGAAGGTCAACGTCGACGAAGAAATCCGCTCGGGCATGCTGGCCACCGCCGGCGGCCTGGTGTTCACCGCTCTCACCAACGGTGACTTCGTGGCCCTCGACGACGAGACCCTCGAGCAGGTCTGGCACTTCAACCTCGGCACGCCGCTCAAGGCTCCGCCGATGACCTATGCGGTCGGTGGTCGCCAGTATGTGGCTCTGCAGACGTCCGGTCTCCACGTGCACCCAAAGCGGTTTACCGACCTTCAGCACAGCGAGTACCTGTTCGTCTTCGCGCTGGATCAGTAACCAACGCGCATATGGCTAAGGAGCGGCCGGCTCAGTCCGGCCGCTTTTTTTTGATCCGCTGAATCCGATCCCCAGACCACCGTCACAGTGACGGGAACCGGTCACAGGAGTTAGTGAATGTCTGCCTTTTCTCGTCGATCCTTGTGGGCCGCTGCTGTCGCACTCGCTGTCTCTGCCGTCGCCGCTGGCGGCACGTTTGCCCAAGACGCCGCCGAGCAGTCGTCCAATCCCGGCAAGCGACTGACGGTGCTGAGCCTCCAACCCGGTGCAACGCTCGACCAGATGCCCGCCTGGATCGAATTCCGGAATTATGCCTGCGGCAGCAACGGCGGGCCGCCACTGCGCAAGCTTTCCGGCTGGGCAGATTTCAAGCAGTGCAAGCCCGATGAGAACGGCCTCTACGAGGTCTATTTCGAGTACGACAACGAGGCGGAATACATCCTCCGCGCCTACGACAATCCGAATGCGGCGCGTTTCGTAGGCACGACGGAGCAGGGATTCCCTATCGTCGCCTCGGCGCTGTTTTCCGAGGACGGCGTGCTGCGCGGGACGCGGATGGTCACTGATCCGCGCGCCGATTACACCAAGGACCAGTTCTTCGAGCTCGAGAACCTCAGGTCACGCGATGACTTCTACCTGATGGGGCCGTTCGTCGGCGGACAGGTTGGCATCGACCCCGCTCGCGATTGCACCACGCTGCCGTTGGCGGCAGGCGAATCCAAGGTCGGCAACAAGTACGTCAAGCTGGACTGCGAACTGGTGAGGGATGGGCTGCGCTACATCCTGAAGACCCGCTACTTCCGCAAGCCGGGCCAATACGCGCGCGATCCCCAGACCGGTGCGATGACCGTGGGGCAATTCGAGAGCTCCACGGTGTTCGAGGAGTACCAGGTTGGCTATGGTCCGCCGCCAAGCGAGGCCGCAGCAGCCCAAGGCGCAGCACCTTCAGCGCCACAGAAGGGCTAGTCGCGTTTCGTCAGCTTGGAAATTGGACCCTCGGCAGCATCGCCGAGGGTTACTGACCAGGCGGCTGTGACACCACCGTGCCGTC
Source organism: Pseudomonadota bacterium (assembly GCA_023427545.1). GTDB lineage: Bacteria > Pseudomonadota > Alphaproteobacteria > Rhizobiales > Devosiaceae > JAEZBF01. The sequence continues at coordinate 4,372 of JAEZBF010000321.1, read as the reverse complement.
AGAGAGCATCGTCTGCTCCCACATCGCACCGTCGAGGGTCACGCCACTCATCACCGACTGCCGGAATGACGCGCCGCGTACATCGGCATGGTCGAGGTGCGCTCCCTTGAGGTCGGCGCGCAGGAAGTTGGCGCCCGCAAGGTTCGCCCCCGTGAAGTCGCTGTTGCGGAACTCGGCTTCGGGTAGCACGGCATAGTAGAGGTTGGCGCCTTCGAGGTTCGCGTCCGAGGCATGGAAGCGATCGGCCTTGGCGTAGGCCACGATGGCGTTGCTGAAGTCGGCGCGTGCCGCCCGCGCCAGGCGCAGGTCGGCGTTCTGCAGGTTCGCGCCCGGCAGCTTGGCCCCGGTGAGATCGGACGTCTGCAGCCGAATACCCGTCATGATGGCGGAGGAGAGGTCTGCACCCGCGAAGTTGGCGGCATACGCCAGCGCCTTGTTCATGTTCGCGCCGGCAAGATTGGCGCGACGAAAGTTCGCCAGGTTGAGCACTGCCTCCGAGAGGTTGGCGCCGCTGAGATTGGCGTTGGAGAGATTGGCCTCGTGGAGCGTCGCCTTGGTCAGGTCGGCGCCTGAAAGGTTGGCCCCCGTCAGGTCGCGCCGCTTGAGTTCGGCCTTTGTGAGGTCGCAGTTCGGACAGTCGTTGGTCCGGCCGGCGAGGAAATCCTCGCGCTGATCGGCCAGCGCAGCGCCGGCAAAAATCAGCGTGCCGACAAGTGCGGCGACGGCAAAAGCCGCAGCCCGCGTTGCGTTAATTGAAAGCCGCGCGGGCTGCGTGTGCATCAAAGCCTCGACGTTCTGAGGTTACTCGGTCAGCGGCGGCAGCGTGATATTGGCTGCAGCGGCGTCGTCGGGCGGGAATTCTGCATCGCCGACCGGCACGCGATTACGCGACATCAGGTAGGCCGTGATGTCGGCATAGGTCTGCATGTCGAGCGAACCCGGAGCCTGCTGGGGCATGTTGTGGTGAATGTAGTCGAACAGCGGGCCTGGCGAACCGACGAACCAGCGCTCGCGGAAGCCCTTGCCGGCCAGGCCCGGGGCCTCGCCGCTGCCGCCCAGCGTGGTGCCGTGGCAGACCGAGCAATTGTCCACATAGGCGGTCTTGCCGCGATCTGCCTGCTCCTGGGTGTAGCTCATGACCGTACCCGGCGCGATGGAAACGGCGCCCGCCGCTGCGGTGTCCGCCGCCGCAGTCGAAGTCGCGCTGCCGTCGGCCACTGCCGGAGCTTCGGTCGCAGTGGTCGTCGTCACGTTCGACCCTTGAGCGAACGCGAAAGCCGGGGCCAGGACCACCATCGCCGCAACGAGGGACAGCTGCTTGAGGAAAGCGGTTTTCCGGCCGCGCGAAGGTGCCACTAAGGTACGCATCATAAAAGGACTTTCTTGTCGGAAGGTAGGTCAGGGATGATACCGCTTCGCAGGTGTCGGTCAACATGCTGGGGCCGCTGTAGACCACCGCTAGGTCTACAACCTTAGTCGCCCACGGCGGTTCCTTGCCCTGCCTCATTTTCATGCCATGGCTGCGACCCTCGCCCGCATGGACTTCCCCGCCAATTGCGCCTATTCACGGCTCCTCACAACGACCAACAAAGCGTTGCGTCCAGCCTCGACCGTGACGCACCTTGCCCCACCCGCTGATGACGCCTCTAATAGACGTTCGTTCCCTGCGTAAGCGCTTCGGCGCGGTGCTGGCGGTTGATGACCTCAGCTTCACGGTTAACCGTGGCGAGGTGCTCGGTTTCCTCGGGCCCAATGGCGCCGGCAAGTCGACGACGATGCGCATCATCGCGGGCTTCATCGCGCCGACCGCAGGAACGGCGCTGGTTTGCGGCGAGGACGTGCTTGCCAACCCCGTTGCCGCCAAACGGCGCATCGGCTACGTGCCCGAGGGGTCGCCGCTCTATGGCGATATGACGCCCGAGGGCTTTCTCGGCTTCATCTGCAACGTTCGTGGAATGTCGGGTTCAGAGCGGCGGAAGGCGGTCGCCTCCGCGATCGACCGGGTACAGCTCGGCGAGGTGCTGCACCGGCGGCTCGATACGCTCTCGAAGGGCTTCCGCCGTCGCGTCGGCGTGGCGCAGGCCATCCTCCACGATCCGGACGTTTTGATCCTCGATGAGCCCACGGACGGGCTCGATCCAAACCAGAAGCACCTCGTTCGCCAGCTGATCCGCTCCATGGGCGACAGCAAGGCGATCATCGTCTCGACGCACATCCTCGAGGAAGTGGACGCGGTCTGCGATCGGGCCATCATCATCGATAATGGCCGGGTGGTTGCCGACGGCACGCCGCTCCAGTTGCACGCACGCTCGCCCGATTTCAACGCCGTATCGCTCAAGGTCGCCGACGCCAAAGCCGATCAGGCGGCCAAGCTGCTCAAACTGGTTCCGAATGTCGCGAGCGTTGAGGTCGTCGAGCGCGCGGACGGGCTGACGCGGTTGCTGATCCGGCCACAGGGCGGCGCGTTCATCGGTGAAGCGGTCGGGTCTGCGCTCAACGGCGCCGGGCTGGTCCCCACCGACATGTTCAGCGTCATCGGCACGCTCGATGACGTCTTCCGCTCGGTCACGATCGATCGTGCTCACTAGGGGGATGCGACCATGCGGATAACGCTTGCCATCGCCCGGCGCGAACTCGTCGGCTACTTCGCGACGCCGCTGGCCTATGTATTCCTCGTCGCCTTCGTCGCCTCGACGGGCGCGGCGACGTTCTACTTCGGCAACTTCATGGAGCGGCGGCAGGCGGACCTGACCCCGTTCTTCGATTTCCACCCCTGGCTCTACCTCGTGTTCATCCCGGCGGTCGGCATGCGCCTCTGGGCGGAGGAACGACGGCAGGGGACGAGCGAGCTGCTGATGACGCTGCCGGTAACCGCCTGGCAGACCGTCCTCGGCAAGTTCATCGCCGCCTGGGCGTTCGTCGGCATCGCCCTGGCGCTGACCTTCCCGATCTGGATTTCGGTCAACTATCTCGGCGACCCCGACAACGGCGTCATCCTTGCCGGTTACGTTGCGAGCCTGCTGATGGCGGGAGCGCTGGTCGCCGTCACCTCGTTCGCCTCCTCGCTCACCGAGAGCCAGGTGATCGCCTTCGTTCTCGGCGTGGTCGCGAGCTTCCTGCTCATGCTCAGCGGTCTGCAACTGGTGCTCAACCTGTTCAGCGGCTGGGCGCCGCAGGATATCGTCGACCTCGTCGCCTCCTTCTCGCTGCTGACGCACTTCGATGCGATCGCGCGCGGGGTGCTGGACGTGCGCTCGATCATCTTCTTTGCCCTGCTGATCCTGCTGTTTCTCTTCCTCAACCGTCAGGTCGTGGAAGTCTGGAAGATGCGCTGACGCGGATGTGGAACCGGATACAAAAAACCGATCGGGCGACCCTCGCCGTCCTGGGCGCCATCGTCGCGCTGGTGCTGTTCTTTGCGGTCAACCTGGTCGTCTCGCTGTGGCTCGGCAACGCCCGCGTCGATCTCACCGAGAACAAGATCTACACGGTCTCGCAATCGACGCGGGACGTTCTCGGTTCGCTCGAGGAGCCGGTCACCCTGCGGCTCTACATGTCCTCGGCAATGATCGAGGAAGCGCCGTCGCTCCGCGTCTATTCCGATCGTATCCGCCAGCTCCTGCGGTCATACGAGCAGCTTGCGGGTGGCAAGCTGAGGATCGAGCAAATGGATCCGGTGCCCTTCTCCTCGGTGGAGGACGAAGCGATCGGCTACAGCCTCGCCGCCTTCAACCTCAACCGGGCCGGCGAACAGGGCTACTTCGGCATCGTCGGCACCAATTCGGTTGACGGGGTGGAAACGATCCCGGCGCTTACGCCGGCCCGCGAGAACTACCTCGAATACGACATCACGCGGCTGATCGCCCGTCTGTCGCACCCGACGGTGCCAGAGATCGGCATCATCGACGGCCTCAACCTCATGGGCGATCCGGTCACGCAGCGCCAGCCCGCAGCGGTGATCTCGCGCGTCGCCAAGGACTACGAGCTCGTGCCCGTCTATCCCGATGCGACGGTGATCCCCGACGGGGTAAGCGCGCTCGTCGTCATCCATCCGTTCAACCTCACGCCGTCGACGCTCTATGCGATCGACCAGTTCGCCATCCGGGGCGGCGGCGTGCTGGCATTCCTCGACGCCATCGCCGAGCACGACGTGCGCAGCGCCACGACGCCGACCAACCCCCAGAACCCCGATTCGAACCTCGAGCCGCTGTTGGCGGCCTGGGGCCTGAAGATGGATGGCAAGCAGGTTGCGGGCGACCTCAGCATGGCGATCAAGATCCGCGGCCGCGCCGGCTCGCAGGTCGTGGTCGCGGACTATCCGCCCTGGAAGATTATCGACCGCGACAACCTCAACGCTGAGGATGTCGTCACC
>JAEZBF010000287.1 GCA_023427545.1 Pseudomonadota bacterium | reverse complement strand
CCCGTAGACGTAGACCAGACCATTGATCGCGCCGACGAAGGCGGCGCTCGCCACCATCGCCAGGGCGACGAGAAGGGCGGAGTCCGTGACCTTGAATGCGAGGGCTCCGACAACGGTCGCGAGCGCCAGGTTGGAGCCGACTGAGAGATCGATGCCCCGGGTCAGGATGACTAGATGCTGCCCCATCGCGACGACGGAGATCACAGCCGTCTGGGCTGCGATGTTGGCGATGTTCCGGGGGCTGAGGAACACCGGATTGATCACCGCCAGCACAACCACCAGCAGGACCAGGATGAGGACGGGGCCGGCGGCAAGAAGCTGGAGGCCAACCGACAGCGGCGACCACCGGGAGGTGCGCAGCGCGGTCAGGTTAGTGCGTTCGCTCGCGTCAGGTTCCAGAGCCAGCACCGTTCCCCCAGTCGCTGTTTCTTCTCCATAAAAAAGCACAGGCGTTTTGTCGCGCAACTTGTTTTTTATGGATATGATAATCGGGCAAAAGACAGAGCGACTGCTTGTGTTGGCCCGGCAGCGGAGGCGGGATGAAGACCGACAACGTGTTCAAGGCGGCCCATAACCGCCTGCTCGACCGGCTGGACGGGATCGCCGACGGCGACCCACTTCCCTCGGAGACGGTGCTCAGCTCCGAGCTGATGGTCAGCCGTACGACAGTCCGGAAGGTGCTGGCGGCGCTCGAAGAACAGGGCGTGGTCTCACGACAGGGTGGCCAGCGCCTCCTGGTTCGAATGGGCAAAATGCCGAAGCGGTTTCCTGAGACCGAGACCGTCGCCACCTCCGAGCAGGTGGAACGGCGCTTCATGGAATGGATGCTGCGTGGCGACACCAAGCCCGGCACGCTCATCAACGAGCTCGAGCTCGCCCGTCAATTCGCCGTGGGGACGACTGGAATACGCGAGTTCCTCAACCGCTTCAGCCGTTTCGGGCTGATCGAGAAGCGTCCCAACGCCGGTTGGATGTTCAAGGGGTTCACACAGGAGTTCGGGCTGGAACTGTTCGAAATCCGGGAGATGTTCGAGCTGCGTTCTGCCCGCGCTTTCGCCGACCTCCCCGCGGATTCGCGGCTATGGCAAAGGCTGACGGGGCTGGAGAGCGAGCACGAGGCCCTGCTGAGGACGATCGAGGAGGACTACCACGATTTCTCGGCCCTCGATAACCGGTTCCACCGGCTGATCAACGAGGCCGCACCGAACCGTTTCGTCGACGATTTTTACGACATCATCACCTTCATCTTCCACTACCACTACCAGTGGAACAAGAAGGACGAGGACGTCCGCAACCGCGTCGCCGTCCTCGAGCACCTCGACTACATCCGGGCGCTCAAGAGCGGCATCCGCAGCGACGTCGAGCAGGCCTGCCGACGGCACCTCTCCTCGGCCCGCATCACCCTCCTCCGCGCCATGGCGGACAGTTGAGGACCCTCACAGCAACGGGCGGGAGTGCCAACTCAGGCTCAATTCCGCCCTGGCCGCCGCAACGCAAGCCTAGACCTCGTCACGCGATCCAGTTGATGAGGGACGCGAGGGCGAAGGCGGGGACCGTGACGACGCCCAGCCAGACCATGATCCAGCGGAGCGGTATCTCGATCTCGGCAGGCGGCGTGTGTGAGTGCCGGGCGCCGTAGAGTTCGTATTCGAGCGCGCGTACGTAATAGGGGTCTGCACCGTAGAGGTGGGGATACATCGTCGCTCTTCCTTCGACTTGCATCGATCGAGGAGAGTTTCGCGGCAGGCGGCGCCGGGGTATTGAACGAGCGCCGAATTGTTTCCGAAAAAGGTCCAAACCGCTTGCGGGCGGAGGGGAGATGCCGGGGCAACGCCTGAGTTTCGGCCCGTTCGAGGTCGATGAGGGCGCGCAGGTGGTCCTGCGCGACGGAGAACCGCTGCCGCTCGGACAACGCGGTGTACACTTGCTCGCCTGCCTGCTGCGCCGGCCCGGCGAAGTCATCACGAAGAGCGAGCTGATCGACGCGGCGTGGGGTGGCGCGGCAGTCGAGGAAAGCAATCTCTCCGTGCAGATCGCCGCCCTGCGCAAGACGCTGGGCACGGCTCCCACCGGCTCGGACTGGATCGCAACCATTCCGCGCGTCGGCTACCGATTTGTGGGCGGAGCGGCGGCGCCGTCGCCTGCCGAGAAGCGCGACACGAGACCCTCGATCGCGGTGCTGCCGTTCGAGAACCTGAGCAGCGACCCCGAGCAGAGCTACTTCGCCGACGGGCTGGCGGAAGACATCATCATCGGGCTAGCGAAGCTGTCGGGCCTTCGGGTGATGGCGCGCAACGCGAGCTTCGCGTTCCGCGACAGCGGGATCGACGTCCGCACCGTTGCGGCGAAGCTGGAGGTTGGCCACGTGCTCGAGGGCTCGGTGCGCCGCAACGGCGACCGGCTGCGCATGAGCGTGGCCTTGGTGGATGGAGCGACCGGCACGCAGCTCTGGGCGGAGCGTTTCGACCGCCGGATCGAGGATGTCTTCTCGATCCAGGACGAGGTGACGGCGAACGTCATCGGCGCGCTGAGGGTGAAGCTGACGCCTGCGGAGGCGGTACGCCCGGCGACCGGCGGCACCACGAGCCCCGAGGCCCTGGACCTTTTGCTGCGCGGGCGCGCGTTGCATGCGGGACCGATCCAGAACGCAACGATCTTCAAACGGACGATCGACCTGCTCGAGAAGGTTCTCGTCCACGACCCCGACTATGCAGAGGCCTGCGGCGTGCTGGCCCTCGCCCATCTGCAGAATAACGTGAACCGCTGGACGCCCGAAGCCGATCGCGCGCTCGGCAAGGCTCGCGCCCTAGCCGAGCGGCGGGTGGCGCTGGAGCCCCAGAGTGCCGCCGCTCACGAAAGCCTCGCGTTCGTCGCCGATTTCGAGCGGAACCGAGTCGCGTTCGAGCGCGAAGTGGAGCAGGTGCTGGCGCTCGATCCCAATCTTGCCGGCGCTCCGTTCCTGCAAGGCAAGCTCTGCTTCATGCGAGGAGACCCGCTCGGTGCAGTGCCGCACTTCGAAGAGGGGATGCGCAGGGACCCGTCGCTCGCCGGAACCATCTTCTTTCTCCAACTCCTAGGCATGGCGTACCTCTATGCCGGCCGCTTCGAGACCGCGGCCGCCCTCTTCCGCGAGCGCATCGTGCTGATGCCGGACACCGACTGGTCGCGGGCTTACCTCATTTCGGCGCTCGGACATCTCGGACAGTACGACGACGCGCGCGCGGTCCATCGCGAGCTGATGGCAATCAATCCGGACTACCGGCTCGAGCCGCGGCTCGATCGCTCGGGCAACCAGTTGCCAGAGCAAAGGCGACTGGTCGTCGAGGGCTGGCAGGAGGCGGGGCTTCCGACAAGCTGACGCCATCCGTTCATCCAGCGGGCGCAGGGAATGAAATCGGAGCCATCGCGCGTGCTGGTTTTTGCCGCGGGAACACCCTAGGCTGGCGCCAGGGGGCTATCGGTTCATGGCTGAAAACTCTGCGATCGCTGGCATCGAGGTCAGCCTGCGCGTCAACGGAGACGTGCGGTCGCTGCGGCTCGATCCGCGCGTGACGCTGCTCGATGCACTGCGGGAGCACCTGCACCTGAGCGGCACCAAAAAGGGGTGCGACCAGGGGCAATGCGGCGCCTGCACAGTCCTGGTCAACGGGCGCCGGATCAACAGCTGCCTCTCACTCGCGGTCATGCACGATGGAGATGAGATCCAGACCATAGAGGGGCTGGGGTCGGTCGAGAGCCTCCATCCGCTGCAGCAGGCGTTCCTCGACCACGACGGGTTTCAGTGCGGTTACTGCACGCCCGGGCAGATCATGTCGGCACTGGGCGCACTCGATGAGGTCCGCGCCGGGACGCCGAGCCACATTACGGAGGATCTCGAGGGGCCGGTCACGATCTCCGACCAGGAGATGCGTGAGCGGATGAGCGGCAACCTCTGCCGCTGCTCGGCCTATCCCAACATCGTCGCGGCGTTGCGGACCTATGCGGGGAGCAAGGCGTGAGGCCGTTCACCTACGAGCGGCCGGGCACTCCCGCGGAAGCCGCGGCGGCGGCCGCGGCCACCCCCGGCGCCAAGTTCATCGCAGGCGGAACCAACCTGCTCGACCTGATGAAGCTCGAGATCGAGACGCCGGCGCGCCTGATCGACGTGAACCGGCTGGGGCTCGACCGGATCGAGGACACGCCCGAGGGCGGACTCCGCATCGGCGCGCTGGTGCGGAACACCGATCTTGCCGCCGACCCGCGGGTGCGGCGCGGCTACGGCGTGCTGGCCCGGGCGCGGCTCGCCGGCGCCTCGGGCCAGCTGCGCAACAAGGCGACGACGGCCGGCAACCTGCTGCAGCGAACGCGGTGCCCGTACTTCTACAACACCGACATGCCCTGCAATAAGCGGGTGCCTGGCTCCGGGTGTTCGGCGATCGGGGGGCTCAGCCATAACCACGCGATACTGGGGGTGAGCGACGCCTGCATTGCGACGCATCCATCGGACATGGCCGTGGCGCTGCGCGCGCTGGATGCGGTGGTGGAGACGATTTCGGCAGATGGGCGGGGACGGTCCATCCCGATCGCGGCGTTTCACCTCTTGCCGGGCGACACGCCGCACTTGGAGACCGTGCTGGTGCCGGGAGAGCTGGTGACCGACGTGACGCTGCCGCCGCCGGTCGGTGGGATTCACATCTACCGCAAGGTGCGGGCACGCGCCTCGTTCGCCTTCGCCAATGCGGCGGTTGCGCTGATTGCCCGGGTGGATGCGGGGAGCCCTTCTGTCCAGCGGCTGGCGCTGGGCGGGATCGCTACCAAGCCGTGGCGGGTGGAGGCGGCGGAGAAGCCAAGGATGACGGCGGACGGCGTGGCGGATGCGGTGCTCGCCGGGGCCCGGACGACGGCGGACAATGCCTACAAGCTGGAACTGACGCGACGGACGATCAGGGCAGCGCTCGATGCTGCCGCAGAAGGGGCGCGGCGGTGATCGGCGACGGGATCAACCGTACGGACGGCCCGCTCAAGGTCACCGGCGGGGCCGTATACTCCCACGAACGGGAGGACGCCGGGGCGGCGCTGCACGGGTACATCCTGGGCGCAAGGATCGCCAAGGGGCGGATCGTACGGATCGAGACCGCTGCCGCCGAGCGGAGCCCCGGGGTCGTGCTGGTGATGACCCACCGCACTGCGCCGGAACAGTCGGCGTATCAGCCAAAGCCCGACCTGATGGGCGCCCACCCGCAGCTGCAGGGCGACGGCATCCACTCTTACGGTGTGCCCGTTGCGCTTGTCGTGGCGGAGAGCTTCGAACAGGCGCGCGCGGCGGCGCGGTTGATCGAATTGGACTACGAGACCGAGCCACATGGCTACGATCTGGCAGAGGCGGCGCGAACGACCGAATGGGATGGCGAGTCGCGGTTCGGCGACCTCGACGCAGCGATCGCGGCTGCACCGGCGCGCGTGGATGCGACCTACAGCACGCCGTACCATTTCTCGCAGCCGATGGAGCTCAACGCCTGCATCGCGGACTGGCGCGACGGGCATATGCACGTCTACCTAACGGCGCAAATCCTGAGCCAGCTGGCCGATGGGCTGGCGGAAACGCTGATGCTGCCGCGCGACGCGATCACCGTCGACAGTGCCTTCATCGGCGGGGGTTTCGGCTCCAAGATCGGGCTTCACGCGGAGGCAGTGCTTGCCTGCCTCGCGTCGCGCATGCTGGGCCGGCCGGTGAAGGTGCAGATGACGCGGCGGCAGATCTTCTCGCTGGTCGGTCACCGCCCGGCATCCATCAGTCGCGTTCGCCTTGCTGCCAACCAGGATGGCCGCCTGACGGCGCTCGGGCATGATGCGTTCGCCCAGACTTCGATCAGCGACGACTGGAAGGAAGGCGTCGCGAACGTCGCGCGGTCGCTCTATGCGGCGCCGAACCGGCTGACGCGCAACGCCTACCCAAGCATCGACGCGGGCGCGGCCGAGCCTGTGCGTGGGCCTGGCGAAGTGGCCGGCCTGCTGGTGTTCGAGTCCGCGATGGACGAACTCGCCCAACAGCTTGGCATGGATCCGGTGGAGCTGCGGCTGCGCAACGACACGATGATCGATCCAGAAAAGACCGTGCCGCTCAGCGGACGGCGCCTCGCCGAATGCCTGCGCGAAGGCGCGCGGCGCTTCGGCTGGGACCAGCGGCCGCTAACCCCCGCGAGCCGGCGCGACGGGCGTTGGCTGATCGGCTACGGGGTCGCCTCCTCGATCCGCGGGCACTTCCAGCAGGAGGCCGAAGCGAAGGTCCGGCTCGAGCCGGAGGGGCGCGTCATCGTCCAGTCGGATATGACCGACCCGGGCACCGGTACCTATACGATCGTCGCCCAGGTGGCTGCGGAGGCGCTTGGCGTCACCGTCGATCAGGTGAAGGTGGAGCTGGCGCGGACCGATTTCCCCCGCGGCTGGGGCTCGGGCGGATCCTGGGGCGCGGGCAACACCACGGTTGCGACCGACCGGGCCTGCCAGAAGCTCAAGGAGGCGATCGGCGCCGTCGCCGGTCACGGCTACAACGACATCTTTGCGGAGGTGCGCAGGCACTTCCCCCAAGGGCTGGAAGCGACGGGCAAGACCTCGGCTTCGCGCGACGACCCGAACTATCAGAGCCACTCGCAGTTCACCTATGGGGCGACGTTTGCGGAAGTGGGCGTCGATGCCGATACGGCGGAAGTGCGGTTGCGGCGCATGCTCGGGATATTTTCGGCAGGCCGCATCCTCAACCACAAGACGGCCCGGTCGCAGCTGATCGGCGGCATGATCTGGGGCGTCAGCGCGGCGCTGCACGAGGGCGCCTACGTCGACCCGCGCTATGGCAGCTGGGTGAACGCCGATCTCGCCGAGTATCTGATGCCGACCCACGCGGACATTCCCGACATCGAGGCCGTCATGCTGGACGACTTCGACGGTCATGCCAATCATCTCGGGGTCAAGGGGATCGGCGAGCTCGGCTCGGGCGGCACCGGCGCCTGTGTGGCGAACGCCGTCTACAATGCGACCGGCGTGCGGGTGCGGGACTTCCCCATCACCATCGACAAGCTGCTGCCGGGGCTCAGCGCACTGGCTTGAGGTCGTCGGGTCGATCGATGTCGCGGATCATCCCAACGTCGGCGGGCACCAGGGTCGCGTTGGCGAGCAACTGCCTCGCCCCGTGATCGCCGGTCAGCGCGATCAGCGCGGGAAAGAACGCGGCGTGCAACATGACCGGTGGGGTGGCTAGACCGGCGGCGCTGGTGGCCACGGCGTCGCCCCCTGCCCTCATGATGCGCTCGAGGTGCGCGGCGGTGACGTAGGGCATATCAGCGAGGCAGACGAGGAGCGCGCCGGCGTCAAGCGATTGGGCACGCACCGCGCCCAAAGCCAGGGACGAGGCCATGCCCCGCTCCGGCTCCGGGTTCGCGATGACCTCGAAGCCACGTTCTTCGAACAGCTCGATGCGATCGTTTGCTCCGGCCGGGCAGATCGCGAGGCGGGGAGTGAGATTCATCTCCATCAGCGTGTCGGCGATGTGGGCGGCGAGCGGCTTGCCGCCGAGCGGATGCATGAGCTTGTCGCTGCCGAAGCGGCGCGCGGCACCCGCCGCAAGCACCAGCGCGACGAGGTCAGGCGCGGTCAATGCGCGCGCGCTCGCTGGCGATCTCCGCAAGCACGGAGAGGGCCAGCGTGCTGGGATCGCGGGCCTGATCGATGAGCCCGACGGGTCCGTGGATGCGGTCGATCTGGTCGGGTGGGACGCCGGTGGCGGCAAGCCGTTCGCGGCGCAGGCCATGGGTGCGCCGGCTGCCAAGCGCGCCGACATAGAAACCGTCCGCGGCCACGGCACGGGCGAGGATCGCATCCTCCCACTCGTGCTCGTGGAAGAGCAGCGCGGTTGCCGTCCAGCGGTCGATCGGCAGGTCCCAATCGTGGTCCGGGGTGGTCAGCATTTGGATGGGTGCGCCAAGCTCGGCCAGAGCGGCCGCCGAGCTTTCATCGGGCGTGGCCAGGTGGAGGTCGAACTCGGCGGCGGCGGCAACACGAGCGACCACCTCGAAATCGGGTCCGCGGCCGACCAGAAGGAGCCGGGTGGGCGGCAGATAGCGGCGGACGAAGCGCCCTTCGCGCCAGCCGGTCTCGTTAGCGGTGTCGTCCAGGAGCTCTGCGGTGGAGGCACCCGGATCGAAGGCGATGGCGGCCGAATGCCGGTGCCTCAGGCGATCGAGTACACCTTCGAGCAGTTCCCGCCTGGGCGAGACGTGCACCAGCAGGTCCACCCCGCCGCCACAGGGGAAGCGGATGTCGAGAAAGCGCGAGCCGCGGCCGAACCGGACGATCTGGTCACGGGCGGCTGCGATGATGGGCACGATCTCGGCTGCCACCGCGGGTTCCACGCAGCCGCCCGAGATGTGGCCGTTGTGCCGTCCATCCGCGAGGACAGCCATGTGGCTGCCCAGCGGCCGGGGGGCGCCCAGCTCGATTGCCGAAATGGTGACCAAGGCGCCACCAGCGCCTGCCCGGGCGGCCTCGATGAGGAACTGCAGAGGCGCAGCGTCGCGTCCGATGCTGGCGCGCAGAGAGAGACCGGAAGAGGTGGGCAGCAGGTGCACCTTGGCTTTGCCCCCGAGGGGTGTGGGGCAAGTTTAGAGGACGGCCAATGCCGCCGCGTCAAGCCTAAGAGGGAAGAGGACGCAACCGGAGCGGGAAATGGCGGAGACGCGCCCGCGCGAACCATCAGGACGCAACGGGCCGGAGGTGGCTCCGGCCCGTTGACCCACAGGAAAGGGAACGCGATTATTGACTCTTGGTCGCTGCGCCGCCGCTCATTGCGCCGCTGCTGGAGCCGCTCGAACCGCTGCCCATTGCACCGCCGCTCATGCCACCGCC
>JAEZBF010000275.1 GCA_023427545.1 Pseudomonadota bacterium | reverse complement strand
ACCGTCGGCCAGAACGTCGTGAATCGGTGATAGAACCTGCCGACGACGCCGATCGTCGTCTGCTGCAGCATGATCTCGCTGAGCCACACGCGGTAGGGATCGGGGCGTTCGCCGGCCGCGCGCTGCGCCGGCCCGACGCGCCACGGCAGGGTGCGCGCGTGCCGGTCGTACCATGCGAGTACGGCGATGGGATCGAGCGCGGACTGTTGCAGGAGCATCTATTGGGGCACACTGGCGGGCAGCGAATGGGTTCCGGCATGGCGCAAAAGCCTCAATCAGGCAATAACATTGGCGAGTCAAAGCGGATCAACCGCGCCGTGGGCGTGGCGGAAGCGCTCGGCCGAACGCTCGATCCGGTGTTCCGCCGCCGGGGGTTCGCGAGCCGCGACCTCATCGCCAACTGGAAGACGATCGCCCCCCGCCCGTATGGCGAAGTCGCCCGGCCCGACCGGCTGGCGTGGCCGCGCGGTGCGCGCGGCACCGAGGGCGCAACGCTGTACCTGCGTTGCGCGGAAGGACACACCCTTGCCTTGACGCACGAAGCCGACCGCATAGCGGCGGCGATCAACCGCTACTTCGGCTATGTGCTGGTCGGCGGCGTGCGGCTCAGCGCCGAGCCGTTCGGCGACCCGACTGGGCACAAGGCCGCGGTGGCACTTTCGGCATCGCCCGAGGAGCGGCAGCGGGTTACGGTGCTGACCGAGAACGTGGGCGATGCGAACCTGCGGGAAGCGCTGCAGCGGCTGGGCGAGGCGCTCGCCGCCAAGCGGGACGACTGAGCCGGTCACCGTGTCTTGAAGCTCACGGTCTTGCTCCGGGCCGCTGCCTATGTAACGTGCCCGCAAAACAAGGAGTAACCGCTTTGCAGCTCAATCGTCGCGCCGCACTTTCCCTGATGACCGCCGCTTCGGCAATGGCCGCTTCGGGCGCCGGGTGGGCCGCCGAGGGCGACCGCTACGACCTCGCCAAGCTGATGTCGCCGGCGGGCGGCTGGACCGATCGGGTGCTGGGCAGCCCGGATGCGCCGGTGACGGTGATCGAGTATGCCTCGACGACGTGCCCGCACTGCGCGGCGTTCAACAACGATGTGCTGCCGGCCTTCAAGGCGCAGTATGTCGACACCGGCAAGGTCAAGTACATCGTGCGGCCCTTCGCGCGCGACAATCGCGACGCGGCGGTGTTCATCCTCGCGGGCGCAGCCGGTCCGGAGCACTTCAACAGCCTGCTCGACGCCTTCTTCCGGACGCAGGAACAATGGGCCTTCGTCGAGAATGCGCAGGAGCCGATCTTCAACATCGCGCAGCAGTTCGGGTTCACGCGCGAGAGCTTCGAGGCAACGCTGAAGGATCCGGCGGCACAGGTGGCCCAGCTCACCGCGCTGCGCGACCAGGCGATCAACGAGTTCAAGCTCGAGGGCACGCCGACCTTCTATATCAACGGCAAGCAGCTGACGGGCGAAAAGAGCCTCGCTGACCTCGCCGCGGAGATCGATCCGCTGATCCCGGCCGACTTCAAGCCGACCGAGGCGGCGGCGCAATCGCCGGCGGCGACGACGACCGCGACCACCCCGCCCGCCGAGAGCACCGCAGCGACCTCCACCACCGATGGCATGGCACCGGCCGCCACGACCACCAACACGATGGCGCCCGCGGCCCCTGCTGCGGCGACCAGCACGGCGCAGTAGGCCGGCGAGCTGAAGCAGGGCGCACCCTTCCCCTCCTCGGGGGAATCATCGATCACTACGCAATTCGGGCACGAGGCCATTGGTCTCGCGCCCGCTTTGTGTTGGCGGCGAGGACCCGAATGCCTGGCAGGCCCATCAGGCGAGCAGTGAGATGAAGTTCTCGCGCCTCAGGCTGCACGGCTTCAAGTCGTTCTCCGATTTCACCGAGCTGCACTTCGAGCCGGGGCTGACCGGCATCGTCGGACCCAACGGGTGCGGCAAATCCAACCTCGTCGAAGCACTGCGCTGGGTGATGGGCGAAAGCTCGTACAAGGCCATGCGCGCCGGCGGCATGGACGACGTCATCTTCTCGGGCTCGGGCAACCGTCCGGGCCGCAATTCGGCCGAGGTGACACTGGTCCTCGACAACTCCGCGCGCACCGCGCCGGCGGCGCTGAACAATGCCGACGTGCTCGAGGTGACGCGCCGGATCGAGCGCGAGGCGGGCTCGGTCTACCGGGTAAACGGCCGCGAGGTGCGGGCGCGGGATGTTCAGATCCTCTTTGCAGATGCCTCAACAGGAGCGCACTCGCCCGCGCTCGTGCGGCAGGGGCAGATCGGCGAGCTGATCGCGGCCAAGCCGGTGCAGCGGCGGGCGCTCCTCGAGGAGGCCGCTGGGATTTCCGGGCTTCACTCGCGCCGGCACGAAGCGGAGCTCAAGCTGCGGGCTGCCGAGCAGAACCTGGAGCGGGTCGACGACATCGTCGCCCAGCTCGAAACGCAGCTCGAGGCACTGAAGCGGCAGGCGCGGCTGGCGATCCGCTACCGCGGGTTGAGCGGGGACATCCGCCGGGCCGAGGCGGCGCTTTACCACGTGCGCTGGGTACTAGCCCGGGCGGCGGAGAAGGAGACGGAGGCCGAGCACGGCCGGCTGGTGACCCAGCTGGGCGATGCCATGCACGTCGAGCAGGTGGCGCAGCGCCAGTTCGAGACCGCGGAAGAGGCGCTGCAGCCGTTGCGCGAACGCGAAGCGGCGGCGGGCGCGGTGCTGCAGCGGCTGGTGATCCTCGCCGAGCAGCTGGCGGAGGAGAGCCGGCGAGCGGAGGCGCGGCGGGCCGAACTCTCGGCGCGGGCAGAACAGCTCAACAGCGATGCCGAGCGCGAACGGGCGCTGCTCGCCGAGAGCGATGCGGCGCTCAGCCGCTATGCAGCCGAGCGTGCGGCGCTCGATGCCGAGGCGGCGGTTGAGATGGATGCGCTGGCGGCGGCGCAGCGGGAGGCCGAAGAGACGCAAGCCGCGGTTGTCGCCGCGGATATCGAAGCACGGTCTGCAGCCGAGGCGCTGGCGCAGGTGCGCGCGCGGCGGGCGGCGGCACAGCGCGGCGCCAACGATTCTCACACCCGGCTGGTGCGGTTGAGCCAGCAGATCGCGGAGGTCGAACGGGAGGCTGCGGGTCTCGCCGAAAAGCTCGCGGCGGATGGTGAAGTCGGTGTTCGGCAGGCTGCTGTCGAGGCTGCCC
>JAEZBF010000240.1 GCA_023427545.1 Pseudomonadota bacterium | reverse complement strand
GACATCTTCTGGGCGAGTGCGATCACCAGCCACACCGCGCAGAAGATCAGCCCCACAGGCCAGGCAAGGCCGAGCAGCACGCCAATGAATACGGCGACGCCTTTGCCGCCCTTGAAGTTGAGCCATACGGGAAAGCAATGACCGATGAAGGCGGCGAGCCCGGCCATCATCGCCGCATCGTCACCCCAGAGCCAGCGGGTCAGCAGCACGGCGGCAACGCCCTTTGCGGCATCGAGGAGCAGCGTCGCGGCTGCCAGGTCGCGGCGTCCGGTGCGCAGGACGTTGGTAGCACCGATATTGCCTGAACCGATCTTGCGGACGTCACCCATGCCGGCGCCCCTGGTGATCAGCAGTCCGAACGGGATGGAGCCCAGAAGGTATCCCAGCACCGCCGCGAGGATGACATTCATGGCGATCATCGTGTGTCCTCCTCGTGTGCGAAGACCTGCCGGCCGGAAACGAAGGTCCGCATCACTTTGCCAGTAAGCCGCGCGCCTTCGAACGCGGTGTTGCGGGAGCGCGATCGAATGCTCCGCTCCGTCAACTGCCAGGGATAGTCGGGGTCGATCAGAACGAGGTCGGCGGGAGCACCGCGGGTCAGGCGCCCGGCTGCCAAACCGAGGATGTCGGCCGGCCGCGAGGTCATCGCTCGAAGAACCGTCATCAGCGGCACATCTCCCGAGTGAACCAGCCGCAGGGCGGCGGCGAGCATCGTCTCGAGACCGATCGCACCGTCCGCGGCCTCCGCGAAGGGGCGGCGCTTTACCTCCGTGTCCTGCGGGTCGTGGTCGGAGTGGATGACGTCGACGACTCCACTCCGCAGACCGTGGACCAAGGCCTGCCGGTCGTCCTCGGAACGCAGCGGCGGGTTCAGCTTGAAGTACGTGCGATAAGAGCCGACGTCATTCTCATTAAGCGCCAGACTGTTGATCGAGGCGCCACAGGAGATGGGTTTGCCGGGCTCCTTTGCGGCTGCAATCAGCGCGACCGACGCGGCGGTCGAAATCTGGGCGGCGTGGTAGCGCGCGCCAGTGGCAGCAGCGAGCTGGAGGTCGCGGGCGAGCGGCACGGTCTCGGCTTCGCGGGGGATGCCGCGCAGCCCCAGCACGGTGGCGAACGCCCCCTCGTTCATCACCCCGTCGCCGACCAGGCTCTGTTCGGCCGTGTGATGGACGACGGGCTTGTCGAAGTTGGCCGCGTAGGTCAAGGCCGCGCGCATCAGGCCCGCCGACTGGATCGAGCGGCGGCCGTCCGAGAAGCAGACAGCCCCGGCTTCGCTCAGCAATCCGAACTCGGTGATCTCCTCGCCGCGCAGGCCGCGCGTCAGTGCTCCAGCCGGCAGCACATTGACGCATGCGGTCGCCTTGGCGCGCCGGATGAGAAAGTCGATGAGCGCTGCATCGTCGATTACGGGAAGCGTATCCGGCATCATCACGAAGGTCGTCACGCCGCCGGCAGCCGCCGCCTCGCCGGCGCTTTGCAGCGTCTCGCGGTATTCATGCCCAGGCTCGCCGGTGAAGACGCGCATGTCGATCAGCCCGGGAGCAAGGATGAGGCCGCCGGCATCGATGGGCTCGGCGCCCTCCGGTCTACCGGGCGCTGCCCCTTCGACCATCTCCATGATCACGTCGTTCTCGACGAGCAATGCCCCGCGGAAATCGCGATCGGTCGCCGGATCGAGTATCCGGGCGTTGGAGATAACGAGCGCAGTCAATGCAGGCCGCCGTCGTTGCTTGGCAAAAGGGCGTCGAGCACGGCCATCCGCACCGCAACGCCCATCTCCACCTGGTCGGTGATGACCGAACGCGGTCCATCGGCGATCGCAGGATCGATCTCGACGCCCCGGTTCATCGGGCCGGGGTGCATGACAATGCAGTCCGGTTTCGCATGCTGGAGCTTTTCGGCGTCCAGCCCGTAGAAGCGGTAGTATTCCCGCACGGACGGGATGAGACGGCCGTTCGCGCGCTCATGCTGCAGCCGCAGCATCATCACTACGTCGGCTCCTTCGAGGCCCTCCGCCACGTCGGTGAACACCTCGTTGGCTAGGTCGCCAATGCCGGCCGGGAGCAGCGTTCGCGGCGCAATCACGCGGGTGCGCACGTGCATGGCGCCGAGCAGCAGCAGGTTGGACCGCGCGACCCGCGAGTTGGCGATGTCACCGCAGATGGCGACGGTCAGTCCGGAGAGCCGACCCTTGTGCCGGCGGATCGTCAGGGCATCGAGGAGGGCGTGGGTGGGGTGCTCGTGTGCCCCGTCGCCTGCGTTGACCACGGCGCACCCGACCTTCTGGCTCAGCAGTTCGACTGCGCCTGCCGCGGAGTGCCGCACGATCAGCACATCCGGGCGCATTGCGTTGAGCGTGGCCGCCGTGTCGATCAGTGTTTCGCCCTTGCTGACCGAGGAGGTGCGGACCGACATGTTCACGACGGTTGCCCCGAGCCGCTTGCCGGCGATCTCGAACGAGCCCTGCGTCCGCGTGGAGGGCTCGAAGAAGAGGTTGATCTGCGTACGGCCCGAGAGCGTGGGCCGCGACTTCTGCTCTTGCCGGCTGACCGGGATCATCGCCTCGGCGCGATCCAGCAGGTCGAGGATATCGTACTGGTTGAGATGGGCGATGGAGAGGAGATGGCGTTGCGAAAAGCCAGGCGCGCTGCCGTGCCCACCGGCGCCTGTGGTCGCAACTGGAGCGGCTTCTGCAGCCATCACGCTCGTCCCCGACTTCCCGGCAGGCTCTAATGGAGCAGGGTGGCAAAGTATAGACTCCAGCGGGCTTATCCCCGGCGCAGCCGCTCCAGTGCCCCCTGCAGGATGTAACTTGCCGCGAGCTTGTCGACGACTTCCGCACGCTTGTCGCGCCGAACGTCCGCCTCGATGAGCGTCCGCGTCACGGCGCTGGTGGAAAGGCGCTCATCCCAGAACACTATGGGGATGCTGATCCGCGCCGCTAGATTTCGCGCGAAAGCCCGGGTCGACTGTGCGCGCGGCCCCTCGCTCCCGTCCATATTGAGCGGCAGGCCGAGCACTATGCCGACCGCCTGGTTCTCCGCGATAAGCTCCCCGAGCCGCACCGCGTCGGCGGTGAATTTGCTGCGCCGGATGGTTTCGAGCGGCGTCGCCGAATACCGCATCCCATCGGAGATCGCGACCCCGATGGTTTTGGTCCCGAGGTCCAGGCCGAGCAGCTTTCCGGAGGACGGGAGGGCGGTGAGGGGGTCGAACGAAGGCTCGGTCATGCAGTTGCATAGTCGGCAGTGTCGATCTTGGCTATCTCTGGCTGAGGGCGGTGGCAAGGAAGACGCATGAAACTCACCTGGTTCGGCGGGACGACAATCCGGATTCACATCGGCGGAGAGATCTTGGTGGCCGATCCCCAGCTCGTTCAGCCGGGGGTGGATACGGGGGAACTGATATCGGGGGCAGGGACTAGGTTCTCCCTCTCCGCCGTGGATGCACGCATGTCAGCAACGGATGGTGCCGCATGGCAGTCGCGGAACCTTCCTCGCTTGATCGACGGCGAAGCGCGGATCCCGGTGCTGCTGCACAGAATCGGCGATCATGCCGTGCTGGTGGATGCGGCGGGGGAGCCGCCATTGGTGCTCGCTGCAGGCGACGAGCTCCACCTCGGCCGGTGGGCTGGTGAAGCGGTGGTCGTACTGTATGGGGAGACGGCGGTGCAGGTCGGCTCAGCGTTGCTCGACACCTCACCGCCTCGGTTGATCGCCCTGGCCGCCGACGAGGCCATCGTCGATCGAGCGATACCCGCGCTTCGCGAACGGCTGCAGGGGACGGGCCTCGTCGCGCTCGAGCCCGGCATGGCCGTGGAAATCTGATCGGCGCAATCAGCCGAAATTGTTGTTCTGCCGCCGCTCCGGTTGCTAGAAGCGAGCAGTTTCGACCACGGAGGCTACATGTCCGTCGACGCGCAGACCGTCAAACGCATCGCAAAGCTCGCCCGCATTCGCATCGGAGACAACGAAGTTGGCGCATATGCCGCCGAGCTCAACACGATCCTGGGCTTCGTCGAGCAGCTGAGCGAGGTCGATGTCTCCGGCGTCGAGCCGATGACGTCGGTAACCCCGATGGCGCTGCGGCGGCGCGAGGACAAGGTGACCGACGGGGGATACCCCGAAAAGATCGTCGCCAACGCCCCGCTCACCGAGGACAACTTCTTCACCGTGCCCAAGGTGGTTGAGTAGATGGCGATCTCGATTGCGGTCGAGACGCCGCTGCAGGACGACGTGCGGGAGCTGGTGCGGCAGCTCAACGACTACCTCAACCCGCTTTCGCCGCGGGAATTCCAGTTCCAGATGACTGTGGAACAGATGAGCGGCTCCGACACCACCCTGTTCGTGGCTCGAGACGAAGGTGGACGGGCCGTGGGCATGGGCGCGTTCAAGGTGCATACGCCCGAGCTCGGCGAGGTGAAACGGATGTACACCCTACCTGAGGTGCGCGGGCAGAGGGTCGGCTCGGCATTGCTCAGTAGGATCACCGAACTGGCCCAGAACAGGCGCATCCCAATGCTGATGCTGGAAACCGGCGAGGCGCCGGGCTTCGAGGGGGCGTACCGGCTCTATGAGCGGGCGGGCTTCACGAAGCGTGGCGCATTCCTAGACTATCCCGATAGCGGCTGGTCGCGCTTCTACGAAAAGCGACTGCCGGTCGAGGAGCCAGTCGGCTGACGCGCATCACCCTTTCACTTGCGGTCGACTTCGCTCTATGAAGCGGCCGTTCACCGCTTCCGAGAGAGCCCCTTGAGCCAACTGACCCGATTGAGCCTTGCCGGTGCCCGCGATGCCCTTAAGGCGCGGCAAATCTCCGCCACCGAGCTGACACAGTCCTACTTGGACGCAATCGAGGCTGCCAATCCCAAGCTCAACGCCTATGTTGCGGTGACGCCGGAGCAGGCGCGTCAGATGGCAGCGCAGAGCGATGAGCGGCTCGGTCGCGGGGAGGGCGGTCCGCTCGAAGGCATCCCGCTGGGCATCAAGGATCTCTTCGGCACCCGCGGCGTCCACACGCAGGCCGGCAGCCACATCCTCGATGGCTTCAAGCCCGAATATGAATCGACGGTCACGGCGAACCTCTGGCGCGACGGCGCGGTCATGCTGGGCAAGCTTAATATGGACGAGTTCGCGATGGGCTCGTCCAATGAGACCTCGTACTACGGCCCGGTCGTGAACCCGTGGCGCGCCGCAGGCTCCAACATGGACCTGGTGCCGGGTGGATCGTCGGGCGGATCGGCAGCGGCGGTGTCCGCCTGGCTATGCGCAGCGGCCACAGCGACCGATACCGGTGGCTCCATCCGACAGCCCGCGGCATTCACCGGCACGGTTGGCATGAAGCCAACGTACGGTCGGTGCTCGCGTTGGGGGATCGTCGCCTTCGCGTCATCGCTCGACCAGGCCGGCCCGATAGCCCGCACGGTCGAAGACGCCGCGATCATGATGGCGTCGATGGCCGGGTTCGATCCCAAGGACTCGACCAGCGCCGACATCGCCGTGCCCGACTTCGCGGCAGCGCTCGAGCGCGGGGTCAAGGGGCTTACCATTGGCATTCCGCGCGAGTACCGCATGGACAGCATGCCCGACGAGATCGAGAAGCTTTGGCAGCAGGGCATCGCCTGGCTCACTGCCGAAGGCGCGACCATCCGGGACATCTCGCTGCCGCACACGAAGTACGCGCTGCCCGCCTACTACATCGTCGCGCCCGCAGAAGCTTCGTCGAATCTCGCGCGCTACGACGGAGTCAAGTACGGATTGCGGGTGAGCGGTAAGGACATTGCCGACATGTACGAACTAACCCGCGCCGAAGGCTTCGGCCGGGAGGTCAAGCGACGGGTCATGATAGGCACTTACGTGCTATCGGCCGGCTACTATGACGCCTACTACGTCCAGGCGCAGAAGGTGCGCACGCTGATCAAGCGCGACTTCGAGCTGGCGTTCAATGACGGCATCGATGCGATCCTCACCCCCGCGACCCCATCGGCAGCGTTCGGAGTGGGTGACGAGGACATGAACGCCGACCCCGTCAAGATGTACCTAAACGACGTCTTCACAGTGACGGTGAACATGGCGGGCCTGCCAGGCATTGCCGTGCCGGCCGGCAAGGACGCTCGGGGGTTGCCGTTGGGGCTCCAGATCATCGGCCGTCCGTTCGACGAGGAGACCCTATTCGCCGCGGGGCGGGTCATCGAACGCAGCGCCGCTATCGATTTCTCGCCTAACGCCTGGTGGTGAGATCGAGGCGCTGAGCCAAAGCGCGTTCGTCCGCCTGATCGAAGCCGGTCGGGCGGTGGAGGACTGCGACCTTAGCGCAATCGACTGGCGCGACCTGCCCAATGCGCGCGTAGTGGCCAGGGGCTGCCGGATTGCCGAAGGGCACCTAATCGACGCGCAACTTCCGGAGTCCGAGCTCGAGCAGTGCAGTTTCTTGCGCTGCAGCTTCGCATCGGCAGACCTCTCGGGAGCGGTTTTTCGCAACTGCACGTTCTTCGATCCCGAAAGCCGCCGGGGCAGCGACTTCTCATTCGCCGATCTCGGCAGCGCGACCTTCGAGAATTGCAACCTCTCCACCTGCAAGTTCGGTAGTGCAAACCTACACGCCGTCCAGATTAGAGGCTGCAAGGCGGCGGGTGTCGACTTCGAGCTTGCAAGCTTCACCCGCAAGGTTGGTCGCACGGGTTTGACCGCCGGTACGCTGATCGACTCGATGCTCGACATCGCGTCGTTCCGCGAGGTGGTGCTCAACGGCTGCGACCTGTCGCGGAGCAGCCTCCGTGGGACCGACTTTGCTGGTGCCGCACTGGCGGAAGCTCATTTCCGGAACTGCGAGCTCAGCGGGGCCGTGATGA
>JAEZBF010000161.1 GCA_023427545.1 Pseudomonadota bacterium | reverse complement strand
GATGAGCGCGCGGGCGATGGCAATGCGCTGGCGCTGGCCGCCGGAGAATTCGTGGATGTACTTCTGCGCATCGGCTAGGCTGAGCCCGACGTGCTCGAGCGCCGATGCGATGGCCTTCTGCCGCTCGACGCGATGGCGTGGATTGAACGAGCCGTAGGGGGCCTGGAACACGACCTGCATCTTGCGGCGCGCCGTGAGCGAGGCGCCGCGGGCCGCGACCAGCGGCGCGCCGTCGAGGGCGATGGTGCCGGCCTGGACCGGTTCGAGGGCAAGGATGGCTCGGGCCAGTGTCGACTTGCCCGAGCCGCTTTCACCGACCAGTCCGACGTTCTCGCCGCGTGAGATCGAAAAGGTCACGTCGCTGACGGCGCGGAAGTGGCGCGGCGGGGTAAAGGGGATGCGCCGGGGCAGCGGGTAGTCGCGGGCGACGCCGGTGACGGCGAGGACGGGCGGGCCGGCGCGGCGCCGCTGTTGCGGCGAGGGGCGCTGCGGCACGTGGCTCGAGGCGGCAAAGAGCATCCTGGTGTAGGGGTGCTGCATGCCGCGGAACACGGCAACGGTCTCGCCGGCTTCGACAATCTCGCCGCCGCGCATGATGGCGATGCGGTCGGCGTTGCCGGCAACGACCGCGAGATCGTGGGTGATGAGGATCATGCCCATGCCGTCCTCGTCGACGAGGCGCTGCAGCAGGGTGAGGATCTGCGCCTGGGTGGTGACGTCGAGCGCTGTCGTCGGCTCATCGGCGATCAGCAGCTTGGGCTGCAGGGCGATTGCGGCGGCGATGACGACGCGCTGGCGCTGGCCGCCGCTCAGCTCGTGGGGGTAGCGGTCGCGCGGGAACCGGCCGGCAGGCAGGCCGACGCGATCGAGCACGCGATCGGCCTCGGCGAAGGCGTCGCGGCGGGTCATGGCGCGGTGGACGAGGATCGGTTCGGCGACCTGGGCGCCGATGGTCTTGAGCGGATCGAGCGCCGTCATGGGCTCCTGGAAGACCATGCCGACGTCCCTGCCCCTGACCGCATTCATCTGTGGCTCGCTGCGCGACAGCAGCTCGGTGCCGGCGAGGCGTATGACCCCGCTCGCCTCGGCACCGGCGGGCAGCAGGCGCATGATCGAGAGCGCGGTCATCGATTTGCCCGAGCCGGACTCCCCGATGATGCCGAGCACTTCGCCGCCGTCGACGGAGAGGCTGACGCCGCGCAGGATGGGCGTGCCACTGATGCTCAGGTGGAGGTTAGCGACCTCGAGGAGGCTCACCGGCGGCTCCGCTGCAGGCGCGGATCGAAGATGTCGCGCAGGCCGTCGCCCATGAGGTTGAGGCCGAGGACGGTAAGGACGATCGAGAGGCCGGGGATGAGCGCGAGGTGCGGCGCGAGGCCGACGAGGGTCTGGCTGTCGGCGAGCATCTTGCCCCAGCTCGGGGTCGGCGGCTGGGCGCCGAGGCCGACATAGGCGAGCGCGGCCTCGGCGAGGATGCCGAGGGAGAACTGGATGGTGACCTGCACGACCAACGTGTTGAGGATGTTGGGCAGGATGTGCTCGATCGAGATGCGGGCAGCGCCCTTCCCCGCGACGCGGGCCGCGAGGATGAAGTCGCGCGTCCATAGGCTGAGCGCGGCGGCGCGGCTGAGGCGGGCGAAGACCGGGATGTTGAAGATGCCGATGGCGATCACCGCATTGGTGGCGCTGGGGCCGAAGACCGAGGTGATGAGGATGGCGATCACCAGCGCGGGGAAGGCGAAGACGAGATCGTTGCCGCGCATGATGAGCTCGTCGAGCACGCTGCCCCGGCGGGCGGCCGCCCAGAGGCCGAGGGGCGTGCCGACGCCGACACCGACGCCGACGGCGATCAGCGCCACGGCGATGGAGGTCCGGGCACCGACCATGACCTGGGAGAAGACGTCGCGGCCGTACTGGTCGGTGCCGAACCAGTGCGCCGCAGTGAGCCCCTTGAGCTTGTTGGGGATGTCCATCGCCGCGTAGTCGTAGGGCGTCCAGACGAAGCTGATGAGCGCCGCGAGGACGAAGATGCCGGAAAGGACGACGCCGGCGAGGAAGCTCGGCGAGCGCCGTGCCGCAGCGAGGATGCCGCGCGGCCGTTCGGCAGCGGGGAGCACGACCTCGGTCATCAGCGCCGCCTCAGCCGCGGGTCGACGGCGACGTAGCTTAGGTCGACGAGGAAGTTGACGAAGATCACCGCAAAGACCAGCAGCATGGTCACCGACTTCACAACGATGAGGTCGCGCTGGGTGATGCCCTGGAAGATCAGGCGGCCCAGGCCCGGCAGCGTGAAGACGTTCTCGATGATGATGCCGCCGGCCAGCAGGAAGGCGAACTGCAGGCCGACGATGGTGAGGACCGGGATCAGCGCGTTGCGCAGCGCGTGGCGCCAGAGCGTCGCGCCGCGCGAGAGGCCGTGCGCGCGGGCGGTGCGGATGTAGTCCTCGTCGAGGGTATCGAGCAGGGAGGAGCGCATGACGCGGGCGAGGATGGAGGCCTGCGGCAGGGCCAGCGCGACGGCGGGCAGAATGAGGCCGCGGATGCCGGTCCAGAAGCCCTTGTCCCAGCCGGGAAAGCCGCCGGCCGAGAACCAGTGCAGGGTGACCGCGAAGATCCAGACGAGGATGATCGCGAACCAGAAGTTGGGCACCGCGACGCCGAGCTGGGTGATGCCCATGACGGTCGCATCGATCGGGGAATTGCGCCGGGCCGCACTGAGGATGCCGGCCGGCAAGGCGACGAGCAGGGTCAGCAGCAGCGCAAAGACGGCGAGCGGGAGCGAGACGCCGATGCGCTGGAGGATGAGCTCGCCGACCGGCACGCGGTAGGTGTAGCTGATGCCGAAATCGCCGTGCAGCATGCCGGTGATCCAGCCGAAATAGCGGACCAGCACCGGGGCATCGAGGCCGAGCTGGTTGCGCAGCGCGGCGAGGGTATCGGGCTGGGCGTTCATCCCCAGGATGAACTGCGCCGGGTCTCCGGGCAGCACTTCGAGCACGAAGAAGATGATGATGCTGGCGGCAACCAGGCTGAGCAGCAGCGAGAGGAGCCGGCCGGCGAGGTAGGAGGTCATGGCCGGCATTCAAGCATGGGTCGCGGGCGGGGCAAATGCCGGGCAGAGGCTTTGTGTGCCCGGACCTCGTGGTTCGTGGGGCAAACCGCAAATGTTGGGCAGAGGGCTCTGTGTGCCCGGACCTCGTGGTTCGACAAGCTCACCATG
>JAEZBF010000132.1 GCA_023427545.1 Pseudomonadota bacterium | reverse complement strand
CCCCCGGCGGGTGCCCCGGGGGGCCCCCCCCCCGGGGCGCCGCCCGCATAGGTCTTGGTGAGCTTCTCGAGTGTTACGCTGGCCATGCCAAATGACTCCGCAGGTCCGGTTTACTTGAGGCCCGTAGTGGCGATGCCGCGCACCAGGAGGCGTTGTGAGGCAATGAAGAAGCCGAGCACCGGCCCGATCGAAACGATGATCATGGCGAACAGGCCGCCGAACGATGACTGCCCGCCGCTCGGATCAAGGAACGTGCGCAGCGCCACCGGCACGGTCAGCTTGTCGAGATCGGTGAGGTAGATGAGCTGCGAGAAGAAGTCGTTATAGGTGTTGATGAAGGTGAACACCGCGGTGGTCACCAGCGCCGGCATCGAAAGCGGCAGGATGATGCGCCAGTAGCGCTGCCAGTACGACGCTCCATCAACCACCGCCGCCTGCTCGAGCTCGGGCGGCAGAGAGCGCATGAACTGCACCATCAGGAAGACGAAGAACGCATCGTGCGCAAGGAACTTGGGCACCACCAGCGGCAGGATCGTGTTCACCCAGCCGATGTTGAGGAAGAAGATGTACTGCGGGATTAATTGCACATGGATTGGCAGCATGATCGTGCCCAGCATCAGCGCGAAGAGGATCGGCTTGAACTTGAAGTCGAGCCGCGCGAACGCATAGGCCGCCATCGAGCACGCGATCAGGTTCCCGACGATCGCAAAGAAGCAGATTATGAACGAGTTGATGAAGAACGACGCGAAGGTCTTGTTGCCGAAGAGGTTCCAGCCCTTGACGTAGTTCTCGAGCGTCCAGTTCTTCGGGATGAACCCCATGTCGCCGAAGATCTCGCGCTCCGGCCTGAGGGAGGAGAACACCATCCAGATCACTGGATAGAGCATGATGATGAGCAGGCCGATCAGCAGCAGGTGCAGCCCGAAATGACGAAGACGGCGTGCATTGTCGCGCCTGCGCCTATGCTCTCGCAGGGCCGCGCTGTCGTAGCTCTTGATGCTGCCGACGGAACTAGCGATCGCCATAGAACACCCAGAAGCGCGAGGTCCAGAACAGGAAGGCGGTAGCAAGGCCGATGGCCACCAGCAGCACCCAGGCCATCGCGGAGGCATAGCCCATGTTCAGCTGCTGGAACGCCTGCTGGTAGAGGTACAGCGAATAGAGCAGCGTCGAGTCGACCGGCCCGCCGCGTCCGTTGCTCACAACGAAAGCCTGCGTGAACGACTGGAACGAGCCGATCAGCAGCAAGATGGCGTTGAAGAACAGCACCGGGGTGATCAGCGGCAGCGTGATCCGCCGAAACCGCTGCCACGCGTTGGCGCCATCGATCGAGGCGGCCTCGTAGTAGGATTCCGGTATCTGTCGGAGTGCCGCCAGGAAGATCACCATGGACGCGCCGAACGTCCAGACGTGGAGCGTGATGACCGTAGGCAGCGCGAAGGTCGGGTTGTTGATCCAGCCGCGCCCGGCGACCCCGAAAATCTTGAGGATGTCGTTGACGACGCCGCGCTCGCCGAACACGACCTTCCAGAGGATGCCGATGCCCACGCTCGCTCCAATCAGCGACGGGACGTAGAACAGCGACCGGTAGATCGCGAGGCCGGCAAGGCCGCGGTTCAACGCAACCGCAATGGTGAGCGAAAACAGCAGGACCAGCGGCACCGACCAGCCGACATAGGTGAGCGTCACCCATATCGACTTGATGAACCGCCGGTCGGCGGTGAAGAGCTTGATGTAGTTGTCGAGCCCGATCCATGTCGGTGCGCCGAGCACGCCATATTGGGTGAAGCTGAGGTAGAGCGACGCCAGCATCGGCATCAGCGTGATACCGATAATCCCTATCAGCCATGGCGTGAGGAAGAGATAGGCGGCCCGATTTTCCTGGACCTTCAGCGCCGACCGGTTGCGATCGGTGGGTATCTGCCGGGCGGTGCGGACTGGGGTTGCCGCGGGCACGTCGTCGGAAGCGATCGTCGTCATCGGGTTCCCCCAACCGGGCGGGGCGGCGCGGAGCTGTCGGTCGGGACCGGGCGCATCCGCCGCGGATGCAGAAAAGAAAAGGGGCGCGAGCAGAGGCCCGCACCCCCACCATAGCTTATTTCTTTGCAGCGTTGGTGATCTGCTCCTGCAGCTCGGCGATCAGCTGCTCGGCGCCCTGCTCCGGCGTGATCTGCTCGAACGCAACTGCGTCGTAGGTGCGGTTGAGCACGTCCGTGAGCGCCTGGTAGCCGCCCGCCGGCCAGAACACGGCCTTCGCCTTCGGGGCTTCCTGACGGTAGATCTCGATCATGCGGACCTGCGTCGGCTGGGTTTCGGGATTGGTCGCCTGCGCTTCGGCAAGCGCATCGATCGCCACCACGCCGTTATCCGACTGATAGATCTGTGCGGCACGCGGATCCTGCGTGAAGAAGTTGATCCACGCGACAGAGGCCGGGAGCAGCTCCTTGGGGCAGTTGGCACCGATCGAAATGCCGTTGGCACCAAGATCCATACCGACCGTACCGTCTTCACCGGTCGGGTACGGCATGATGTCGATGGTCTGCCCAGGGCTGACGGTGTCAACCGTCTTCTGCACCGACCCGAGCTGGTTTGGCGGCCGGTTGGTGATGAACCCGCGCGCGTTGGCGAGGTTCGACTCCTCGACCATGGCGCTGTTCTCGGTGCCCATTTCCTCGGGGGTGTCGGTCAAGCCGTCCTTGCGCAGCTGCTCCCAGTATTCGAACCAGGCCTGCGCCGTTTCCTTGGTGAAGGTAACATTGCTGCCCTCGAACAGCTTTTCGCCGTGCGACTGCACCCAGGTGACGAACGAGTCCGGTTCGCGGCCCATATTGTGGGTCGCCGCAACCCCTTCGCCGAGCGTCGGCTTGATCTTGTGCAGGTAGTCGGCGAACTGGCTCCAGGTGTAGGGCGGCGTGAGCGGGGGCACACCGGCGGCGGCGCCTGCTTCGGCCATCTGCTTGTTGTACATCAGCGAGAAGTAGAACACGCCCGACGGGATCATATAGAGGTTGCCGTCCGCGCCACGGCTGGCGTCGAGCACCGGCTGCGGGATGCCCTCGACATTGAGCGCGCCCGATTTTACCAGGTCGTCGAGTGGCATCAGGATGTTCGGCTTGGCGAACGTCGCGAGCCAGCGGGTCTGCATCTGGATCGTGCAGGGCTGGTTGTTGCCCGCGGCCTGGATCGTAAGCTTCTCCCAGTGCGGGGCGAAGTCGGCGTTTTCGCGCGCCACGTGCACGCCCGGGTTCTCCTGCTCGAACAGCTGGAGGATCTTGTCGGTTTTGTCGTTGCGGACCTGGCCGCCCCACCATGAAAAGCGGATGTCGCCCTTGATCTCACCGAGCGCTTTGGCCGCCTCGGGATTGGAGTTTTGGGCGCTGACCGTTGTCGGCAGGGCTGCGCCCGCCGCCACCAGGACGCCGGCCAGCGCGAGCGGGCTGACACCTTTAAGCAGGAACTCGCTAATGCGCATTCAAATCCTCCCTATAGGCCCGTTATGCCGGGCATCTGCTGCGGGGACAGGTCCCCAGAAACTTTCGCGGGCCGCACCGAGCCGCGTCGGCGGTTGGTCAGCGTGAGCACACCTTGCCCGTGGACGAAGTCGGCTACGTGGCTGGGTCATTCTTGTATGCAAGAATAGGTCGAGTCAACAGCCGACGCGCTGCTGGCCGTGATCGATGTGTGATGCTTCTGGGCATGCCCGAGGAAGAGGACTCCTGCGGTCTCGAGCGCATCTCTCCTCCCTTCGATACGGTCCAATACGGCCGCAATCCAAGATGCGCCCAGGCACTAGTCGGAGCCGCCGGTCACCCTCACCACAACTGCCGAAACAGCTCTATAGTTGGCGGAAATAGCCAGTATAGGGCAGCTTAGCTGCCACATCAGTCAGGCACCACGGCGTCATACGTTTATGATCTCGGCGCCAGTTGCCCCAGTCCGTCGGCGGAAGCTGCTCTCGCCGACGACACGACCACGCGCAGCGCAGCGTGAACGCATGCACTGTTAGCGATACAATACAGCCTGTTTGACTGGATAACTCCTGTCGATCCCGCAATCCTGTATGCAAGATTACCTCCGCGTAGGCTCGCCAGTTCACGAACCACGCCGCTGTTGACGACATCGTCACCGCTTCCTACCCATATTGCTGCCGCAGCTTGGGGGGAGCCATGCGCGTTTTCATTGCAACTATGGGGACGGAGACGAATACGTTTGCGTCTTTTCCGACCGGATTGGACAATTTCCAGCGCGGGTTATGGGTCGAGGACGGCATTGCCCGCGCCTCGCCGACACCGTCGGCCGCTCCGGCGCAGCGGTGGGTGCAGCGCGCCCGCGAGGCCGGCTGGGAGGTGGTGGAAAGCCTGCATGCCTTTGCCGAACCGGCCGGAATAACGCAGCGCTCGGCCTACGAGACGATGCGCGACCGCGTCCTAGCCGATCTGGCCGCGGCCAGTCCGGTCGATGCGGTGCTGATGTTCCTGCACGGCGCGATGGTTGCGGAGGGCTACGACGACTGCGAGGCCGATTTCGTCAGCCGGATGCGGGCGCAGGTCGGTCCGAAGGTGCGGATCGGCCTCGAACTCGACCTCCATGCCCACATCGACGACGTGCTGATCGAGGCCGCGGACCTCATCGTCTTCTACAAGGCCTACCCGCACATCGACTACAAGGAGCGGGCGGACGATCTCTTCGATCTCATGAGGCGCACGCTCGCCGGCGAGATCGAGCCGGTCCTGGCGCTCTTCGACTGCAAGGTCATGGGCCTCTTCCCCACCACCCGCGAAGGCCCGATGGTGCAGTACGTCGCCGACCTGATGGCTGCCGAGGGCAAGTACGGCATCCTCTCGCTTTCGCTCAACCACGGCTTCCCCTGGGCCGACGTTCGCCACGCGGGAGCCAAGATGCTCGCCGTCGTCGACCGGGACCGCGATCTCGCCCGCCGCGTCGCCGAGGAGTACGGCCGCAAGTTCTACGCCATCCGCGCCGAAGCCATCCTGCCCTTCACGCCGTTCGCCGAGGCGATCGCCGCGGCAAAGGAGGCCGGCGACAAGCCCCTGCTCCTCGCCGATACCTCCGACCAGACCGGCGGCGGTGCGCCGGGGGATACCACGCACATGCTGCGGGCCTTCATCGACGCGGGCATCCGCAACGCCGTCTACGGCCCGCTCTGGGACCCGCTTGCGGTCGGCATCTGCTTCCAGGTAGGCGTCGGCGCCCGCCTGCCGCTGCGCATCGGCGGCAAGTTCGAGCAGCATTCCGGCCCGGCGCTCGACGTCGATGCGGAAGTGCTGTTCCTCAAGCGGGAGGCCTACCAGGACCAGTTGACGAACGAGCGCGTGCCGATCGGGGACATCGCGGTGATCCGCGCCGAGGGCATCGAGATCCTGCTCAACACCCGCCGCGTCGGCGTCTTTTCACCGACGCTGTTTACGCACCACGGCATCACGCTGACCGACAAGCAGGTGATCGGGCTCAAGAACCTCTACCGGCACCGCGACGTCTTCGCGCCGCTCTGCCGCGATCAGCTCTTCGTTGCGACGCCCGGGGCCTGCCCGCCCGAATGGGCGTCCATCCCTTTCCGCCGCATTCCACGGCCGATGTGGCCGCTCGATCCCGATCCGTTGGGGTTGGACCGGGCCTAGAGGATGCCGTACCTGGCGAAGACGTCGCGCAGGTAGGCGCCGCCCTGCAGCTCGCGCATGGTGTTGTGCTCGCCGTTGATCTTGTCGAAGGCGAAGCGCAGCACCTCCGCCTCGATGGCTTGGGGGACCACAACCACCCCGTCGGCGTCCCCGAACACGAGGTCGCCCGGCGCGACCTGCACGCCACCGCAGGTCACCGGCACGTCGATCGCCTGGATCTGGCCGCGCCCCTTGCTGTCGAGCGGCGCGATGCCACCGTGGAACACCGGCAGCTTAATGCGGCGAATGTCGAGGACGTCGCGCACGAAGCCGTCGGTGACGCAGCCACTGGCGCCGCGGGCGCGGGTTGCGGTCGACAGCAGGCTGCCCCAGGGCGCGATGCGCGAGGAGCCGCCGCACGCCAGGACGACCACGTCGCCCGGCTTGAGATCATCGACAAGAGCGATCTCGAGCTCGTAAGGGTTGACCCCCTCCTCCACCGAGGCGGTCTCCATGTAGACGCCGGTCCGTGCCCGTCCGCAGAGCTTGAGCTCGTCGTCGTGCGGCCGGATGCCCGGCCGCATGGCCTGCGTCCGCACCCCGGCGGCGTCGAGTGCATCGG
>JAEZBF010000102.1 GCA_023427545.1 Pseudomonadota bacterium | reverse complement strand
GAACGTACCGCCCTCGACTCCCCCGCAGCCGAGCAGATAAAGTCGGTGGGCGGAGGAGTTCGTGATGCAAACGCGTGCTGTCCTGATCGCCGTTGCCCTGATGCTGGCCATCGGGAGCACCCCTGCCCTCGCCGCGAGCCGCTTCGAGAAAGCCTGCCGCGCCGCCGCCGAGGCTCTCCTCCCGACCGGCGCTGAGGTGACGGTGACGGACCAGTTCAGCACCATCTACCTCGAGGCGGGCGGGGCGAAGGTCGAGTGCGATTTCGCGGACCTTTCAGCGCCGATCCCGGAGCTCAGCCGGCTGGTCCTTCCGGACGGCAGCGAGGCCGACGCATTCGCACTGAGCCGGGCCAACTCCGACATCATGAACTACCTCAGCACGCACCTCTAGGGCGGACCCGGTCAGCTTCCGTTCAGCCAAACCATGCATTAACCGCATGGCTAATCCGATCAACAATGCATTGCCCGGGGGGAGCCGCTTCTATATACGGCCGGCATATTCTTGTTCGACATATGCTGGACCGACCGATGAACGTGCGCACGCTCTGCCTCTCCATCCTCTATGAGGGCGAGGCGACAGGGTACGAAATCCGCAAGCTCTGCACCGAGGGCGAGTGCGCCTATTTCGTCGATGCCAGCTATGGCTCGATCTATCCGGCGCTGGCCAAGCTCGAGACCGACAAGCTGGTGACCAGCCGGGTCGAGCAGCAGCAGGGCAAGCCGGCCAAGAAGATCTACGTCATCACCGAGGCGGGCCGGCAGGCTTTCCTCAACTCGCTTTTCGAAAAGCTCGGCGAGGATGAATTCCGCAGCGAGTTCCTCCTTTTCGCGCGCTTTGCCTCCGAGCTTCCCGCCTCGCTGGTCGAACAACGGCTCAACGAGCGGATCGCGATGCTCGACAAGCAGATCGAAGAACTCGATCGCGTCGGGTCGCAGCACAGTCATCCCGCGGACGGGTGGGTAATCAGGTACGGACATTCCTGTCTCGGCATTGCCCGGGACTTCATCCGCACCCATATGCACGAACTTATCGCTCTGGCGCGGCCGGATGGGCACGCGGCGGCAGCAGCGGAATAGGGGCAGGACTTCATCATGCGCAAGTTTTTCTCTTACGGGCTCGCCCTGATCATTGTCGTTGTGCTTGGCCTCTGGCTGGCGACCGGCACGCTCGTCGTGCCCGGCCATGGTCCGGGGAACGGCGAAGTCGCCGTGCTGCAGGCGCTCGACAAGAGCGGCAAGGCGAGCGAGGCGCTCGAGGGCACCGGGCTGGTCAAGCCCAAGGAAGCCCACGAGGAGGGTCCCGACCCGGCGCTCACCATCGCCGAGCGGCAGGCCGCGACCAGCGGGTCATCGGCCGCGCCGCGCTCGGTTCGTATTGCCACGTACACGATGCAGCCGATGAAGATGGACGCGGACCTGCGCGGCCGCACCAAGGCCAAGGAGATGGTCAGCGTCGTCCCCGAGACCTCGGGCACCGTGCAGCAAGTGCTGGTGACCAAGGGCCAGCAGGTCAAGGAAGGCGACACGCTCTGCCGGCTCGACCCATCGACGCGCGCCGCCGCGGTGGCGCAGGCGCAGGCGAGCCTCGATACGGCAAAGAGCGCGTTCGACGCCAATGCGACGCTGCGCAAGAAGGGGCTCGCCCCGGCCAACAGCGGCCTTGCGCTCGAGTCGCAGCTCAAGGCGGCACAGGCGGCGGTCGCCAACGCCGAGGCCGAACTGGCCCGCGTCGAGGTCAAGGCGACGATTTCCGGCGTGATCCAGGATCCGCTCGCCAGCGTCGGTTCGACGCTCGGGCCGGGCGCGCCCTGCGCCACGATCGTGCAGCTCGACCCGATGCTGTTCGTCGCTTCGATCCCGGAAGCGCGGGTGAAGTATGCGCGGCTCGACCTCCCCGCCACCGTCCGCACGGTGACCGGGGATACGGTCGAGGGCAAGGTCAGCTACATCGCTTCGACGGCAGACCCGGCGACCCGTTCCTTCGCGGTCGAGATCGAGATCCCGAACCCGGACGGCAAGGTCCGCGACGGCATCACGGCCGATGCAACGGTGAACCTGGGGACCACGCCCGCTCACCTGCTGCCGCAATCTGTCCTTACGCTCGACGATGAAGGGGTCATCGGCGTGCGGGTCGTCGAGGACAGCAAGGTCAAGTTCTACCCGGTCACGATCCTGCGCGACACGCGGGAGGGCATCTGGGTCGCGGGCCTGCCGCCCAAGACCGACGTGATCACGGTGGGGCAGGAGAACGTTCAGGCCGGCCAGACGGTCAAGGCGGGCTACGGCCCGGAATCGGAGCCCGCGGCAGCGGTGGCGGCCTCCGAAGCGGCGCATGGCTAGGGGGCACGCACCATGATGAACTTCCTCGAACGCATCCTGAGGATGCCGCGCGTCGTCCTCACGGTGATGGTGCTGCTGCTGTTCGCGGGCTTTGGCGCCTACTTGTCGCTGCCCAAGGAGAGCTTCCCGGCCATCGACATCCCCTACTTCTACGTCTCGGTGTCCCAGAGCGGCGTGTCGCCCCAGGACGCCGAGCGCCTGCTCGCCAAGCCGATCTACGACCGGCTCGAGGGGCTCGACGGGCTCGAGAACATCACGACGACCTCGACGACCGGGCACGTCTCGGTGTTCCTCGAGTTCAACGTCAATGCCGACAAGGACGCGGCGCTCGCCGACATCCGCGCCAAGCTCGACGGCGTTTCGGCAGAGCTGCCCGCAGACGCGCGCGAGCCGACGGTCAACGAGATTTCGTTCTCGAACATCCCCTCGCTCTCGGTCGCCATCTATGGCGACGTGCCGGAGCGCACGCTGGTGCAGCGCGCGGAGGATCTCAAGGAAGAGATCGAGAGCCTGGGCATCGTCCAGAGCGTCAACATCTCCGGCTCGCGCGACGAAGTCCTTGCCGTCACGATCGACACCAACCGGCTCGAGGCCTACGGGCTGACGGCCGGCCAGCTGTTCGATGCGCTGGCGCGCAACAACATGGTGGTCGCCGGCGGTACGCTCGACACCGGGCAGGGCTCGTTCAACGTCAAGGTCCCGGGCCTCATCAACACGGCCGAGGATGTCTACTCGCTGCCGCTCAAGACCGACGGCTCGACCGTCGTGACGTTCGGCGACGTGGCGACGATCACCCGCACGTTCGAGGATGCGACGCAGTACGCGCACGTCAACGGCCAGCCGGCGATCACGCTTGGGGTCATCAAGAAGCTCGGCTCCAACGTCATCCAGCTCTCCGACGACGTCCGCCGCGTGACCGCGGAGTTCACCAAGGACTGGCCGGAGGGGATCGAGCACAGCTTCCTCATCGACCAGGCGGAGTCGACCAAGTCGCTCTACCGCTCGCTCGAAGCCGCCGTGCTGACCGCCGTTGCGCTGGTGATGATCACCTGCGTTGCGACGCTCGGCCTGAGGCCCGCGCTGATGATCGGCTCGTCGATCCCGATCTCGTTCATGATCGCCTTCCTCGTCGTCCAGATGCTGGGCATGTCGGTGAACATGATGATCATGTTCGGCCTCGTGCTCGCCGTGGGCGTGCTGGTCGACGATCCGATCGTGGTGGTGGAGTACGCCGAACGAACGCTGCAGGAGGGCGTCTCCAAGAAGGAGGCGTTCATCCTCGCGGCCAAGAAGATGTTCGTGCCGGTGGTTTCGGCCACCTTCACGACGCTGGGTGCCTTCATCCCGCTCCTGTTCTGGCCGGGCATCATCGGCAAGTTCATGAGCTACCTGCCGATCATCGTGATCGTCGTGATGTGCGCCTCGCTGCTGTCGGCGCTTATCTTCATGCCGATCAACGGCGGCATCATCGCGCGGGCTCACATCGATCCCAAGGAGAAGGAAGCCGCCGACGTCGTCATGTACCCGGACAAGTTCGACACCAGGAAGGTGGGCGGCGTGACCGGTGTCTACGTGCGGATCATGTCGCGCCTGCTGCATCACCCGATCATCACGCTGTCGATCGGCTTTGCGATCATTGCGGCGATCTTTGCGGCCTACATCTCCAACCCGACCGGCACCGAGGCCTTCCCGGCCTCAGAGCCCGAGTTCGGCACGGTGGCGGTGGTGGCGCGCGGCAACTACTCGCCGGCGCAGATCCGCGACTACCTCGTCGAGGTCGAGCAGCAGCTGCTACAGGTCCAGGGCATCCAGGACGTGATCATGACGTTCGGCGGTGGCGACGGTTTTGCCAGCGGCAACACCCCGCCCGACACGATCGGCATGTTCCAGCTCCAGCTCACGTCGTGGAACGAGCGCTATCCGGCTGCGACCATCTTCGAGGACATCCGCAAGCGGGTGGCCCCGATCGCCGGCCTCGACGTGCAGATCATGGCGCAGGAGAACGGGCCGCCGGCCGGCAAGGCGATCAACACCCGCGTCGAAGGCACCAACTACGATGAAGTCGTCGCCGCCACGGGCAAGATGCGTGACTATGTCGAGCATCAGCTCGGCGACACGGTGGACGTCGAGGACGCCCGCCCTGCTCCAGGCATCGACTGGGAGATCACCATCGACCGCGAGGAAGCCGCCAAGTACGGCATCGGTGTCCGTGAGCTGGCGCCCTACGTCCAGCTGGTCACCAATGGCGTCAAGCTCGGCACCTACCGGCCCGAGGATGCGAGCGACGAGCTCGACATCAAGGTCCGACTGCCCAAGGACGAGCGCACCTTCGATACGCTCGATTCGCTGCGCATCGTCACCACGCAGGGGCTGATCCCGGTCAGCAACTTCATTAAGCGCCAGGCCGTGCCCAAGGTCGCGACCCTGTCGCAGCGCAATGGCGTCTATGCGATGAACGTCGCCGCCAACTTGCGCCCCGGCGTTGCCGCCGACCAGAAGGTCGCCCAGCTCAAGCAGTGGGTGGAGGGCCAGGAATGGGGCAAGGGGGTGAAGATCGTCTTCGCCGGCGCCGACGAGCAGATCGGCGACACCAACGCGTTCATCGCGCAGGCGTTCGGCGCCGCGATGTTCCTGATCTTCCTGGTGCTGCTGCTGGAATATAACAGCTTCTACCAGGTGTTGGTGACCCTCTCGACGGTGATCATGTCGCTGGCCGGCGTGCTCGCGGGCATGCTGGTGACGGGCATGAGCTTCTCAGCCATCATGACCGGCCTCGGCATCGTCGCGCTCGCCGGCATCGTGGTGAAGAACGGCATCGTGCTGATCGACACCTACAACCACTACCACCGCGGCGATCACGTCGAGGCGGTCAAGGCGATGCTGATCACCATCAGCCAGCGCGTGCGGCCGGTGCTTCTCACCGCGACCGTGACGGCCCTGGGCGTGATCCCGATGGCGCTGAACATCGAGTTCGACTTCATCCGCCGCGAG
Organism: Pseudomonadota bacterium; assembly: GCA_023427545.1. Classification (GTDB taxonomy): domain Bacteria; phylum Pseudomonadota; class Alphaproteobacteria; order Rhizobiales; family Devosiaceae; genus JAEZBF01. The sequence continues at coordinate 3,937 of JAEZBF010000102.1, read as the reverse complement.
ATCGTCGTCGGTGGCCTGGCGGGCTCGTGGTTCATCCACCTCTCGGCGGCTCTGGTGTCGGGCCTGTTCGTCTCGACCGCCCTGACGCTGGTCATGGTGCCCGTGATGGTCACCGCTCCCAACGTGATCGGCGCCAGCCTCGCGCGGATGGGTGCGCGGATCGGCCGGTTCGTCCGCTGGATCGGCAGCGGCTTCGGCCGCCGCCGCACCCTGGCGACGCCCGAGGGCATCGCCATCCCCGAGGGGACCGACAGCGCCCGCGCCTACATGACCACCGACGGCAAGGACATAGTCGATCCCGACGGCGGCATCAAACAAGCCGCGGAATAGGCGCCAGGCTGCGCAGACACGACAAAGGCCCGCAGCGATGCGGGCCTTTTCTATTGCGCAAGCATTAGCTATCTTAGCTGAAACAGCTAAGGAGAACCAAGTGTCCAACATCAGCGCCACTGACGCCAAGAACCGCTTCGGGCAGCTCCTCGAAATGGCCCGCAGCGAACCGGTGCACATCCAAAAGAACGGCAGAGACGTCGGCGTGCTGCTCTCACCTGAGGAGTATCAGCGCCTACGCGAGACCAGCCCGCGCGGACCGAATCCCAAGGTGATGGAGATCCACGCCCGCACAGTCAAACAATGGGGCAAGGTGTACGCGGCACTGGCTAAGTAGCCATGGCAGAGACCTACTATCTCACACTGGAAGATGCCGTGGGCATCCACGACGATCAACTGCGGCTCTACGGAGGTGCCGCGGGTGTTCGAGATGAGGGGCTGATCCTCTCCGCATTGCTGCGGCCCCAAACGGGCTACTACGGAGACCTGATTGAGGAAGCAGCGGCTCTTTGGGAAAGCCTTGCCATGAACCACGGCTTCATCGACGGCAACAAGCGGGTCGCGTTCGCCTGCACGCTCGTGTTCCTGGAGATGAACGGGATGAGAGTCAGTGGTGATGAGGACGAAACGATAGCGTTCATCTACGATCACATCGAGGCCGGGACATTTCGGAAGCCAGTGCTAGAGGAATGGCTCCGTGGCCATTCCTCGCCGATCAAGGGGTAAGCGCTACTCCGCCGCCGGCACTGCCACCCGCACGAAGCCATCGGGATCGTTCGCGGTCTTGCGCAGCAGCTCTTCGGCGGCGCTGGCCTCGCGCTGGCGGCGCCACATCTCGCTGTAGAGACCGTCGCGCTCCAACAGCTCGCCGTGCGTGCCGCGTTCGGCAATGCCGCCGTCGCGCAGCACGATGATCTCGTCGGCCGAAATCACGGTCGAGAGCCGGTGGGCGATGACCAGCGTCGTGCGGTTCGCCGATACGGTGTCCAGCGCCGACTGGATGTCGTGCTCGGTCTTGGTGTCCAGCGCGGACGTCGCCTCGTCGAGGATCAGGATCGGCGGCGCCTTGAGGATGGTGCGAGCGATCGCAACCCGCTGCTTCTCGCCGCCCGAGAGCTTGAGCCCGCGCTCGCCGACCGGTGTGGCAAAGCCCTGCGGCAGGCCGGCGATGAACCGCTCGATCTGCGCCGAACGGGCTGCCGCGGCCACCTCCTCCTCGCTCGCCGAGGGACGGCCATAGCGGATGTTGTAGCCGATGGTGTCGTTGAACAGCACCGTATCCTGGGGCACCATGCCGATCGCCGCGCGCAGGCTCTGCTGGGTGACGTCACGCACGTCCTGGCCGTCTATGGTGATCCGCCCTGCGGTGACATCGTAGAAGCGGTAGATCAGCCGGCTGAGCGTGGATTTCCCGGCGCCCGAAGGACCGACCACGGCCACCGTCCGTCCGGCCGGCACCTCGAAGCTCACCTGCTTGAGGATCGGCCGGTCGGGGTCGTAGGCGAATGAGACGTTCTCGAACCGGATGGTGCCGCCCTCGACCTGAAGGGGCCTGGCACCGGGCCTGTCCGCAATCTCTGGGGGCTTGTCGAGCAGGTCGAACATGGACTCGATGTCGGCGAGGCCCTGGCGTATCTCGCGATAGACCACGCCGATGAAGTTCAGCGGCCGGTAGATCTGCATCATGAAGGTGTTGAGCAGTACGAAATCGCCCACCGTCTGCTCGCCCGCGATCACGCGGTTGGCGGAGAGGATCATCACCACCATGGTGCCGGTAAAGAAGATCACCGCCTGGCCGAAGTTGAGGAACCCCAGCGAGGTCCAGATACGGATCGCCGAACGCTCGTACCCCGCCATGGCGGTGTCGAAGCGGCGCGCCTCCATCTCCTCGTTGCCGAAGTACTTGACCGTCTCGTAGTTCAGCAGGCTGTCGACGGCCTTGGAGCTGGCGTCCGTGTCGCTGTTGTTCATGTCGCGGCGGATCATGATGCGCCGGTTCGACGCGAGCACGGTGAACCACACATAGGCGATGATCGTCACCACCAGCACCGCAAGGTAGGTGACGCCGAACATCACGAGGAAGATCGTGCCGACGATCACGAACTCGATGATCGTCGGGATGGTGTTGAGCATCGCGAAGCGGACGACGTTTTCGATGCCCTTGGTGCCGCGCTCGATGATCCGGCTCAGCCCGCCCATCCGCCGCTGCAGGTGATAGCGCAGCGACAGCCGGTGCAGGTGCTCGAAGGTGCGCAGCGCCAACCGCCGCACCGCGTGCTGCCCGACAGAGGCAAAGAGGATGTCGCGCAGCTGCTGGAAGCCGGAATCGGCCATCGTCGCAACGCCCCAGGCGATCACCAGCACGATGGCAACCGAGAGGCCGAGGATCGTCGGGTTCGCAGCCGCGCCATTCGAGAAGGCGTCGATCAGCCCCTTGTAGGCGAAGGGCACCAGCGTCGTTGCGACCTTGGCGGCGAGCAGCGCCGCGATGGCGAGGACGACCTTGACCTTGAGGTCCGGGCGGTTCGCCGGCCACATGAAGGGCCGCAGATTGAGCATCGTGGACAAAGTCGAGCCGTGTTCGGCGCTTACCGTCCGCGCCTTGGCCGCCGGGGCTTGAGTAGACATCAGGCCAGTTCCCGTTGTTTCCCGGTTTGGCGGACTTCGGCGAGCCCTCCAAGCAATTCCGAGCAGGCGGCGCGCAAGGTCTCGAGCCGGTCGGCCCGCAGCGAGTAGCAGTTGCGCGTACCGCGGGAATGCCGCTCGATGATGCCGGCGTCGAGCAGCACCTTGATGTGCTGCGAGACGGTCGACTGCGCCAGCGTCAGGCACTGCGTCACGTCTGTGCAGCAGCAATCCTGCTGCGCGCTGGCGCCCAGGATGCGCAAAATGCTGAGGCGCACGGGATGGCCCAGCGCACGGAGCGCTGCGGCAAAATCCTCGTCGTCGATCACGGGCCGCTCCATCGTAAAATCACGATAGAGGCTGCGCCGCGCCGGCGCAAGCCGAACGGGGCCGGCCTACATTGCCGGCGGAGGCGGCGGCGGGGGAGCTGACGGCGTCGTGCCGATGATCGAGCGCGGCGCTTCGGTGGGCGGCGGGGGCGGCGGCGAAGCTGGCGCGACCTCCGTGGAGACCAGCCGCGAGGGTTCAACTGGCGGCGGCAGCGCGTCAGGATCGATCGGCGTCCCCTCGACCGAGAATGACGTGGGCGCCGTCATCTCCACGGCAGGCTTGGCGCTTTCGGCAGGCACCATCGCGGGCACGGCCGGGGCTGCTGGCGCAGCGGTGGTCGTCGTCACTGTAGCTGCGGGCGCGGTCGTGGTGGTGGTCGTCGCAGCGGGGGTGGCCGGGGCCGCGGTTGTGGTTGTCACCGCTGGTGCCGTCGTGGTCGTCACCGCCGGCGCGGCAGTCGTTGCGGTCACCGCCGGTGCCGTCGTGGTCGTCACTGCCGGTGCAGTGGTCGTGGTCGCCGCGGCCGGCGTGGTCGTCGCCGGGGCAGCGGGCGTCGTCGTGGTCTGCGTCGCCGGCGCCGTAGTGGTGGTCGTGGTGACTGCTGGAGCTGTGGTTGTGGTGGTCGACGTGGCCGGCGCGGCAGGCGCTGCCG
>JAEZBF010000100.1 GCA_023427545.1 Pseudomonadota bacterium | reverse complement strand
GGGCTGTGGGCCACGCACCTGGGTCCCGAGCTCGGCGGTCAGGGCTACGGGCAGGTGAAGCTCTGCCTGCTCAACGAGATCCTCGGCCGCTCGAACTGGGCGCCGGTCATCTTCGGGTGCCAGGCGCCCGACACCGGCAACGCCGAGATCATCGCCCACTACGGCACCGACGAGCAGAAGAAGCAGTACCTCGAACCGCTGCTCGGTGGTGAGCTGTTCAGCTGCTACTCGATGACCGAGCCGCACGCCGGCGCCGACCCGACGATGTTCACCACCAGCGCGGTGAAGGACGGCGACGAGTGGGTCATCAACGGCTGGAAGTTCTTCTCGTCGAACGCCAAGACCGCCTCGTTCCTCATCGTGATGGTGGTGACGAACCCCGAGGTGTCGGCGTACCAGGGCATGTCGATGTTCCTGGTCCCGACCGACACGCCGGGCGTCAACATCGTCCGCAACGTGGGCCTGGCGGGGGAGCCGGCCGACGAGGGCTCGCACGCGCTCATCCACTACGAGGACGTGCACGTCCCCGAGTCCGCCCTGCTCGGCGGTGAGGGCCAGGCGTTCGCCATCGCGCAGACCCGCCTGGGCGGCGGGCGCATCCACCACGCCATGCGCACCATCGGCATGGCCACGAAGGCGCTCGACATGATGTGCGAGCGGGCGCTGAGCCGCTCGACGCAGGGCAGCCTCCTGGCCGACAAGCAGTTCGTGCAGGGCTACATCGCCGACTCGTACGCGCAGCTCCTGCAGTTCCGGCTGATGGTCCTCTACACCGCCTGGTCGATCGACAAGCACAACGACTACCGGAAGGTCCGCAAGGACATCGCGGCGGTGAAGGTCGTGATGCCCGACGTGCTGCACGACATCGCGCAGCGGGCGCTGCAGGTGCACGGCGCGCTCGGCGTCAGCAACGAGATGCCGTTCAGTCGGATGATGATGGCGGCCAGCGTCCTCGGCCTGGCCGACGGACCGACCGAGGTCCACAAGGTCACGGTCGCTCGCCAGGTGCTGCGCAACCACCGGGCCAGCGACGACCTCTGGCCCACCGAGCACCTGCCCAGGAAGCTGGCGGCGGCGAAGGCCAAGTTCGCCGACCACCTCGAGCACGAAGTGGGGAACCTCTGATGGCTGCTGATGATCCGGTGCTGGACGGCGAGCGACTCGACCGCCTCGTCGCGTGGATGGACGCCGAGGGGCTGCCCGGTGCGGGCTCGCCGCTGTCGGCCGGCTTCATCTCCGGCGGCAGCCAGAACGAGATCTACGAGCTCCGGCGCGACGGCCTGCACGGCGCGATGCGCATCCCGCCCGCGACCGCGCCCGAGGACCGCGACAAGGGCATCCTCCGCGAGTGGCGGATCATCGAGGCGCTCGACGGCACCGACGTCCCCCACACGGCGGCCATCGCAGTGTGCACCGACCCGTCGGTGCTCGGCCGGACCTTCTACATCATGGGGTACATCGACGGCTGGTCCCCGATGGGCCTCCACGGTGCCGGTTGGCCCGAGCCGTTCGCATCGGACCACGAGGCGCGCCAGGGTCTGGCGTACGAGCTGGTCGAGGGGATCGCCCGGCTGTCGCTCGTCGACTGGCGAGCGAAGGGCCTCGAGGACCTCGGGCGCCCCGACGGCTTCCACGAGCGGCAGGTCGACCGGTGGACCGCGTTCCTCGAGCGCATCAAGGGCCGCGAGCTGCCCGGCTTCGACGAGGCGTCGGCGTGGCTGCGGGCGCACAAGCCGATCGACTTCATCCCGGGCCTCATGCACGGCGACTACCAGTTCGCCAACGTGATGTACCACCACGGCGCGCCGGCCCGGCTGGCCGCGATCGTCGACTGGGAGATGGGCACGGTCGGCGACCCGAAGCTCGACCTCGCGTGGGTCGTGCAGAGCTGGCCCGAGGACACGTCCTCGCCCGAGGCGGCCACCGGCGGCTACGTCGACATGCAGCACATGCCGACGCGGACGCAGGTGCTCGAGCGGTACTCGGAGGTGTCCGGCCGGCAGGTCGACGACATCGACTACTACGTCGTGCTCGCCAAGTGGAAGCTCGCCGTCGTGCTGGAGCAGGGCTACCAGCGCCGGGCCAACGGCGCACCCGCCCTCGAGGCGTTCGGGCCGGTCGTGCTCGACCTCATGGCCGGTGCGGCCGAGCTCGCCGAGACGTCGGACTACTCCGGGTGAGCGACACCGGTTCCGGGCTCGTCAAGGAGCGCCACAACCACGTCATGGTGCTGCGGCTCGACCGTCCCGAGGCGCGCAACGCGCTGACGATGGCGATGTTGTCGGACCTGTGCGACGGGCTCGCCGAGGCCGAGCTCGATCCCCACATCCGCGTGGTCGTGCTCACCGGCAGCGGCGACCGGGCGTTCTGCGCGGGGATGGACCTGCGTGCGTTCCGGGATCCGGGCATGAGCGAGGAGCGCACGCAGGAGGTGATGGAGCGGTTCCAGCAGCTGCTGGCCGGACAGATCTCGGTGCCGCTGGTCGGCGCGGCGAACGCGTCGGCGCTCGCCGGCGGCCTCGAGGTGCTCCTGGCCTGCGACATCTTGGTGGCCTCCTCGCAGGCGTACTTCGGCCTGCCCGATGTGAGTCGCGGCCTGTTCCCCGGCGGCAACGGCACGACCCTGGGCACCCGCATCCCGATGGCGATCGCCCTCGAGCTGGCGCTCACCGGGGATCGCATCGATGCCGATCGGGCGCTGTCCCTCGGGCTCGTCAACGCGGTGGTCGACCCGGCCGACGTGATGTCGACCGCCATGGCGTACGCCGAACGGATCGCCCGGAACGCGCCGCTCGGCGTGAGCGCGGTGAAGGAGCTGGTCCGGCTG